>NZ_WKZK01000111.1:0-2950 GCF_009680135.1 Eubacterium sp. BIOML-A2 | reverse complement strand
TGTTCCTTGTAACTTGTCCACCATATCAGTTCATTATAAAAATCTTAGATTTTTGTCTTGACAACTGAGCCACTATATCCTCCCGCAAATTCACTGCAATTCTCTATAGGTCTCATACCTCTGCGTAATC
The DNA here is from genome assembly GCF_009680135.1 of Eubacterium sp. BIOML-A2. Taxonomy (NCBI): domain Bacteria; kingdom Bacillati; phylum Bacillota; class Clostridia; order Eubacteriales; family Eubacteriaceae; genus Eubacterium; species Eubacterium sp. BIOML-A2. The sequence goes on along the minus strand of NZ_WKZK01000111.1, from coordinate 2,820 downwards.
ATCATTCTCCCGGCTATGGCAGCCCCCCTAAAACTTCCAACGCCGTCCGCCTGTTAAGGCAGAAACTCGCAAAAAAGAGCTTTGCTCTGTATCTTCCTTGTATCTATCTCCTATGAGATCATTATTCTTATATTGTACTCCCTGGCGGGAATGAATGCAATCATATTTTCCCCTCATTACTGTGCAATTTTTTTATTTCTTCTCGGCATTACTGCTTATTCAATTTTGGAATCATCATACGATAAATTGGAATACCCTATTTCCTCTAAATTCCATAAACTATATTGACAGTTCGTACCTGCCCCACTATAATAAATTTAATTGAATAACAAACTATCTTCAGGGCAGGGTGCAATTCCCTACCGGTGGTACAGCCCACGAGCCGCAAGGTATGATTCGGTGCAACTCCGAAGCCGACAGTAAAGTCTGGATAAAAGAAGATGAAAAGTAAACATGCTTTTTATATACTCTGAGATGATTCTATCATTTCAGAGTTTTTTGTTTAGATCGCATAAATTACCTTTTTAAATGTCTTGGATAGATTTTATTCAAGGCATTTATTTTTTTCGGAGGTGATGATATGGATAATTTAAAACACATGCAATCCGCATTGGCGCTTGCAAAAAAGGGCTGTGGGTTCGTGAATCCGAATCCAATGGTCGGGGCTGTTATTGTAAAGAACGGCAAGGTGATCGGGCAGGGCTGGCATGAATACTTCGGGGGGCCGCATGCTGAAAGAAATGCCCTTCGTAACTGTACGGATTCTCCGGAAGGGGCCGTCCTGTACGTAACCCTGGAGCCCTGCTGCCACTACGGGAAAACTCCCCCCTGCACCGAGGCCATAATCCGCAGTGGAATAGCAAAAGTGGTGATCGGCACGCTGGATCCCAATCCGGTCATGGCAGGAAAAAGTGTTGAGATCTTACAAAACAATCAGATCCAGGTTGAGGTTGGCGTTCTGGAAGAAGACTGCAGAAAACTGATAAAGGTATTCCGCAAATTCATAACAACAAAAAATCCCTTTGTCCTAATGAAATACGCTATGACAATGGATGGAAAAATCGCCACTTACACCAAACGCTCAAAATGGATAACCGGCAAGGAGGCCAGACAGCGGGTGCATCAGACAAGGCATGCTTTTTCAGCAATTATGGTGGGCGTGAATACGGTCATATATGATAATCCATCGTTAACCTGCCGTCTGGAAAATGGCAGGAGTCCGGCCCGGATCATTTGTGACACACACCTGCGGACTCCCCTGGAATCAAATGTTGTCCAGACAGCCGGTTCCGTCACAACCTTTCTGGCTACCAGCAGCAAAGATGAAGGGAAACGGAGACAATACCTGGAAAAAAACTGCGCACTGATAGACGTGAAGGAAATAGACGGCCATATAGACCTTACAGACCTTATGGCTGACCTGGGCAGCCGAAATATTGACAGTGTTCTCTTAGAGGGCGGCAGTACTTTAAACTGGAGCGCCTTAGACCAAAAGATCGTGGATGAGACAGAGATTTATATCGCCCCCAAACTTTTCGGCGGTGCAGCCAGCACTCCTGTGGGTGGAAACGGCGTTGCTTTTCCGAACGAAGCTTTTCAGCTAAAAACGTCTTCTGTTTCTCAGATCGGGGATGATTTTCTTATCGAAAGTGAGGTGATATATCCATGTTCACTGGAATCATAGAGGAAGTTGGGAATATTTCCGGTATACATAAAAAGGGGAATTCTGTCCGATTGATTATCTATGCAAAAACAATCTTGGAAGATATCAAAACCGGAGACAGTATCGCTGTGAACGGCATCTGCCTGACTGCCGCTGCTCATGAGGCATCCTCGTTTACCGCAGATGTCATGCACGAAACGCTAAGCAGGACGGCCCTCTCCGGCCTGAAGCAGGGAAGTCCCGTTAATCTGGAAAGAGCAATGCCGGCAGGCGGGCGGTTTGGCGGACATATCGTTACAGGCCATATTGACGGCACAGGGACTATTTCTAAAATTCAAAAGGATACGATTGCTGTATGGTACACAATTCAGACAACCGATAAAATCGCGCGGTACATTATTGAAAAAGGTTCTATTGCGATAGACGGGATCAGTCTTACGGTTGCAGCGGTATCCGGAAACAGTTTTCGTGTCTCTGTGATCCCCCATACTCTGGCACATACAGCACTAATCACAAAAAGGAACGGCGATACCGTCAATCTTGAGAATAACTGTATCGGTAAATATGTGGAGAAGCTTCTGGGCAAAGAAGATACATCTATGATAACAAAAGAGTTTCTACTTAAAAATGGATATTAGGAGGGCATTCAAAATGAAGCTGGATTCAATAAAAAAAGCGGTCGAAACATTACAGGCAGGAAAATTAATTCTCGTCATGGACGATGAAGACAGAGAAAATGAGGGCGATCTTATATGTGCAGCCGAGTACGCAACAACAGAAAATGTTAACTTTATGGCGAGCTTTGCAAAGGGATTAATTTGCATGCCAATGAGCAGAGAAATTGCAGAGCGGCTTATGCTGCCCCCTATGGTTGAGAAAAATTCAGATAACCACGATACTGCTTTCACAGTATCCATTGACCACAAAGATACCACCACCGGCATTTCCGCCGGGGAAAGAGGTTTTACTGCCCGCATGTGTGTATCAGAGCATGCCTCTGCAGCAGATTTCCGCCGTCCCGGCCATATGTTTCCTCTAATAGCAAAAGAGGGCGGAATTTTAGCGAGAAACGGACACACAGTGCAAACAGCCACTTTCTGCGGCCAGCAGGGCCGCATTTCCCGGCCAGTCAGGGCCATATTAAACGGCCAGTTTTA
>NZ_WKZK01000110.1:0-3440 GCF_009680135.1 Eubacterium sp. BIOML-A2 | reverse complement strand
CCCTGGAGATGAAGCCCCCGGCCCCGGTGCAGGAGCCAGAGGAGCCGTATGGTCCCTCCGACTATGAAGCGATCAGAAAAAAGAGCCGGGACTATCCCCGGAATAAAAGGCTGAAAGGGTATGGGCATGTGTACCGCACGGTGAGCGTGGCAGTGTGCCTGCTGCTGATTGGGATCCTGGTGTATGCGGTGTCCTTCCTCCCCTCCGTGGGGGCAGAGTCCAACCCAGCCAATAATGAAGTGCCTGCGCGTTATATTACCCAGGGGCTGGAGGAGACGGGTTCCGTGAACCTGGTGACGGGGATGATCCTGACGTACCGTGCCTTTGATACCTTTGGGGAGACCACGGTGCTGTTTATCGCGACCTGCTGCGTCATGATCCTTTTGATGGTGGAGAATGAGGAGAAGCGCAGGAAACTGAAGCTGGATGACTACGGCCTGGAGCCTCTGGAGGACACGGTGCTGAAGAAGGTGGCGAAGGTGGTATGCCCGGTGATTTTTTTATTTGGGATCTATATCATCTTAAACGGGCACCTGTCACCGGGGGGCGGGTTCTCGGGGGGCGCGGTGATCGGCGCGGGGATGATCCTTTACGCGGCGTCTTTCGGGTTTCCCAGGACCCAGCGGTTCTTCAATGAAAAGATCTATGTGATCGTGAAGGTGACAGCCCTGCTGCTCTACGGCCTGATCGCCCTGCACTTTTTCTACACGGGGGCCAACGGGCTGGAACACCTTTTCCCGCTGGGGGAGCCCGGGGCTATTTTAAGCGGGGGGATCATCCTGCCCATCAATATCTGCGTGGGGACAGAGGTGGCATGTACAATCTATGCATTTTATGCATTGTTCCGGAGAGGGGGGCTGTAAGATGGGAAGCCATTTAACGGCAAATTTCATAGAGGTGGTGGCGGTCATTTTGTTTGGGATCGGGTTTACGGACCTGTTCCTGCATAAGAACCTGATCAAAAAGATCATCGGCCTGAACATCATGGATACGGCGGTGTACCTTTTTCTTGCGGTAAAGGGGTACATCAAGGGGCTCAAAGCGCCCATCATCGTGGACGGGGTGCAAAGCGTGGAGGCCTACATCAACCCGGTGCCCAGCGGGCTTGTGCTGACGGGGATCGTGGTGTCGGTGTCGGTGACGGCGCTGATGCTGGCGCTGACTATCTGCCTGTATCAGAGATACCACACGCTGGACCTGGATAAGATATCGCTCAAGATAAGGGAGAAGGAAGAATGAGTTTTGTACAGAATGTGCCCTGTTTTTCGATTTTAGCCGCCATGTTTGCGGCGATCATCACGTCCGCACTGAAAGGGAAAGCGGCCCGGCGGCTCAGCCTGTGCATGACGGGGGCGGTGGGGGTGATGTCCGCCTTCCTGCTGGCGTTTTTGATGGGGACGGGGGAGAGCTATGTGTATGTGATGGGCCGCTTCCCGGCGCCCTGGGGGAACGAACTGCGTGCGGGCATGCTGGAGGCTGCCATGGCGCTGTTGTTCTGCGTGATTATGCTGCTGGCTTTGTGGGGCGGCATGGAAGAGGCGCGCAGGGACCTGGAAGCGGATAAGGCGAATTTTTACTATATCATGGCGGACCTGATGCTGGCGTCCAACCTGGCGCTGGTATACACCAATGACCTTTTTACCGCCTATGTGTTTGTGGAGATCAATACCATTGCAGCCTGCGGGCTGATCCTGGGGAAATTCAATGACCTGACCATTGCGGCGGGGGTGCGCTACATGATCATGAGCCTCATGGGCTCGGGGCTTTTGCTGCTTGGCATCAGCTTCTTCTACGATATGACCGGGCACCTGCTCCTGAGCAACATCAAGGAGAGCATCCTGCTGCTGTGGCAGACCGGGGAGTACCGGGTGCCGCTGATCGTGACCATCGGGCTGGTGAGCGTGGGGCTTGCCATTAAGAGCGCCCTGTGGCCCTTCCATGCGTGGCTGCCCAATGCCTATGGGAATGCCACGGCGTCCTCATCGGCCATGCTTTCCAGTATCGTATCCAAAGGCTATATCTTCCTGCTGGTGAAGATCATCTACCGGGTGACGGGGGCGGAAGTGTTTGCGGGAAGCGGGATCATCAATGTGCTGTTTGTATTCGGGACCATCGGCATGGTGCTGGGGTCCCTGGATGCGGTGCGGCAGAAGAACCTGCGGAGGATGGTTGCCTATTCCTCCGTGGCACAGATCGGTTATATTTTCATGGGCATCGGCCTGGGCTCAGCGGCGGGTGCCGGGGCGGGGCTCTACCATATCTTCGCCCATGCAGCGGCAAAATCCCTGGTGTTTGTGGCGGCCTTCGGCCTGATCAAGGTGTCTGCGGGGAACGCGGATATCCAGGGGCTTCGTGGAGCTGGGTTCCGCAATAAAGCAGCGGGTGTGGGCTTCGTGGCCGGTTCGCTGTCCATGGTGGGCATCCCGGGGTTCGGCGGGTTTGTCAGCAAGCTGATGTTTGCGGAGGCATCCCTGGAACGGCCGGCCTATGCGGTGGTGGTGCTGGCGGCGCTGGCGGTGAGCACGGTGCTCAATGCGATTTATTTTATGAGAGTGGTCCTGATCCTGTATACCCCGCTGACTGCGGGGAAAGCGGCGGGGATGAAAGAGCAGACAGCGTGCAATCCCTGGCAGTTCAAGGCTGCCATTGGGGGCGGCGTGGCCCTGACGCTGTTTTTGGGCATTGGTGCGGCGCCCGTGATGCAGGTGGTCAGGCAGGGGCTGGAGATCTTTGGATAAGGGAGCACTCTAAGGCAGATTAGGAGGAAATATGTACACACAGGCGTGGATTCTATGTTCAATCTTTATACCGGCAGCGGCAGGGCTTCTTTTTCTGGTGCCCCCTGCCAAAAAAATGGAGGAGAAAAAGATGTCCTGGGCGGCGGTGGCAGCCCTGGCCCTTACTGCAGTGTCTGTGGCCCTGCTGCTGGTTTCCTACGGCCGGGGGAGCGGGGCAGAGCTTACGCTGCTGACCCTGACAGAGGGCCTGGGCATCACCTTCCGGCTGGATCACCTGGGGGCTTTTTTCCTGGGGTTCATTGCCTTGGCCTGGCTGCTGGGGGGCATCTTTTCGGTAGAATACCTGCACCATGAACACCATAGGCGGCGGTTCTGGGGCTTTTACCTGCTGACATTGTGTGCGCTGCAGGGCCTAAGCCTTGCGGGGAACCTGGTGACCATCTATCTGTTTTTTGAAATGATGACCCTGGTGTCCATGCCCCTGGTTTTGCATGCCCAGAGCCACGAGGCGGTCATGGCGGGGCTGAAGTATCTCTTTTACTCCATGTGCGGGGCTTACATGGCGCTGTTCGGGGTCTTTGTGTTTTACCACTTTGGGAGCAGCATGGATTTCCTGCCCGGGGGCGTGATGGACCCGGCGGTGCTGGCCCAGAACGGGACCATCCTGCACCTGGGGCTGTTCTTCATGATCCTGGGATTCGG
>NZ_WKZK01000010.1:0-91583 GCF_009680135.1 Eubacterium sp. BIOML-A2 | reverse complement strand
TCTTTCATACTGATTTTAGTATATCAGATTCATTAAAATCTGTCCGAAAAAGTGTCTTAATTTATGAGACCATTATAAGGCAAGCATGAACTGTTACAGTAAAAGTACTCTGCATTTTGTTTCCTGATTGTCACTGTATTCATAGACTGTCTATTTCAGGCCCTGAATAAAGTTCGTTCTAAAAGTATCTATCAACACAAAATGATACATTAAGAACAGCGAAAACCCCTGCAGTGTCGGCAACAGGGGTTTCGTTGTTTTTATAGTTATCTAAAGGAATGAGGGGATATCGAACTGGTTTATATCGTATTATAAAATGCTACAAATCCCGGAAATCCGGGTTTTTCTTAATTTAGTAAACATATAAGTTATTATATTTATTTGTCCCGATTTGACCAACAAGTTGGGTTTTGGCTAAGAAGGGTTAATAACAGAGTGACAACGATATAAGGTAATGTTATAATACATATATAATAAAAGTATCGAATAATAGTTAAAAATTAAAAAGGGGGAATGATTAGCTTATGCATGAGAAAACAAGTTTTTATCAAATAGTCAAAGAAAATTTACAGGGGAAATGGTGTGATGGTTTAGCTATGTTAGATTTATCAGACCAAGACGTTACCATCTATAATATTTTTTCGGCAAATGGCAAAGAAATCAGAATAGATGAGTATCCAATATTGTTACATGAAAAGATTTTTTCAAAAGTTGTTGAAACAGATTATAAGCAGGCGATTAATCAGTTCAAAATAAATAACTGTGATATTATTAGTCCCAAAGTATCAACGGATGAGGTTATCACATTTGAGGGATATAAAAGTATTCAATATGGGCGAAATGTTTATTCTCATGAACGGAATGGTAAAATTATAGTAAATGATACGCATCATTTTGATAACTTAGATGAAATTATTAATTCTGGTCTTATAAGTGAAAAAGAAATTGCAGGTAAATGGTTGGTGTTTTAGCCAATTAATGTTTTATAATTGCAATTAAAAAAGATACTACAAATTCAACAAATGTTTTGTAGTATCTTTATTTTATGGGTTCTACTATAAATTCCATTATATCTGATACATCACATTCCAATATCGCACACAATTTATTAATGGTATGAGCAGAAACGCTTTCGCCTTTCTTCATAGAATAATTTGAACGTGAAAATCCTCTTTTTTCGAGTTCATAGGTACTTATATTTTTTCGTTTCATTGTCTGGAACAATGGTTCGTAGCTAATCATATGTACACCTCATATAACAATTATATGCGTATACTCGGATATTGAACATGTACGAGAATCCACACATACAAGGCTATTCTTCATCTTCAACATATTCTATAATGTCAGAGACAGAGCACTTCAAGATTTTACAGAGTTGATTAATTGTATTTGTACTAACACTATTACCTTTCCGAATGGAATAGTAGGTGGCTTTTGGAAAACCTTTCTTAAATAAGGCATAAGACGTAATTCCTTTTGCGGACATTGTTTCAAAAAGTGGTTTATAACTAATCATTTGAACGTCCTTTCCTCTATCATATGAAATAATTGTAAAGTTATACTCGAATATTGAAAATGTAAGAATATCCGAGTATAAAAAAAGAGGAGCATCGCCAATGTATATTGAAAAAGGACTGGAAAAAATAACTTCAAGCATAAGTCCAAAAGAATTATTAGATGAAGCAGGGAGTGATAGTGAAAAGCTACAATTTGAACAACTGCTAAAATTATTTGACGAAGTACTGGAATAATCCGAAGATTACACATTGTTTACTTCCCTAAGTTGGGTTATGTCGCTATTGACGGTAAATACATGCCCGGCTGTAAAAGTGATTTTGTAATAAGCAAAATCATGTTTCAGCAATTCTTTCCCACACCAAAAGAAATGGCACACAGCTTAATAGAGAACCTACGCTGGCAATGGTATATGAAGAATGGAAGACTCGTGTGTACGGATCATTACAAGTCAATCTTGGAAATGGATAACGAACTTTCAGAGAATGAATATCCAGAATATTTTCAAATACTAAAGAGATATGAACTTGAAATAGATAAAATTATGGGGAGTAGAGCCAATAGAGGGCATAGGACAAGTGGATGGAGTCCTTGTTGTTACCGGAATGGAAACACGGAGAATCTAAAATGTTACTTTTCACAGTGTTTGTGATGTACTATAGTTAAGAAAAGGAGGTTACGCTATGGCATTGAATGATAATATACGAAAGCTGCGGGAGGAAAACAATCTTACCCAGCAACAATTAGCTGACAGGCTATATGTTTCCAGACAAACTGTCTGCCGGTGGGAAAATGGTTCGAGATGTCCGGATTTGGTTACTGCTAAGAAATTAGCGATTGCATTCGATGTAAGTTTAGACGAACTGATTTCTGATGAAGATATAGAAAGTTCTAAAGATGATTTGGGCTTCTGGAAATCAGAGAGGCTTAAAGACAGAAAAAGACTGCACGGATATCAAAAACTTATTTTAAAATGTATTCAGATTGTAGGCGCAATATATATTGTGATTTCTGTGTTTTGTAGAATACAATTAGATATAAGGGTTCCCGTATGGTGTACTCTTACAGGACTTTGTATTGCAGGTGCGGCATTTGTAATAAACTATCTGTTATCCAGGAAATTGGATCATCTGTAAATTCAAATCCAAAGCGGGGGGCATTATTTTCAGAGCAGCGAAAACCCCTGCAGTATCGGCTGCAGGGGTTTCGTTGTTTTTATAGTTATCTAAAGGAATGAGAGTAAAGTGTGATGTCCTGGGCTTCCCCGGACATCAATACTTTATGAGGGGGGAGATAGTTGTTTATCAACTATCTAAGTACAAGTATAAGGGGTAAATGTGCATAAAGTATGTCGATTCTATAAAAGAAGTGGAAAAAATATTATAGAATTCTAAAAACTATATTACTAAAAAGTTCCAGAGTCTCCCGGCGTCAATACTTCGGCGGGTTCCAGCACATCTCAAAGTAAAAAATTACACTCCCCCTTCATCATTTACTTAGCCTGGCTTTCCAGCCATGCGGAAGGTGTCATTCCTGTTTCGTTTTTAAAGATCCGGCTGAAATAACGCGAGTCTTCGTATCCTACGGATTGGGCAACGGATTTGATATTGATATCCGGGTTTTTCAGCAGGATTTCTTTTGCGCGGGACATTCTTAAAACGGTCTGATACTGAATCGGAGAAGTCCCATACTCTTTTTTAAAAAGCCTGTTGATATAGGATGCTGTATATCCGAAGCGCTCTGACAGGTCGGTCATGGATACCTGCTGGCTGTAGTTCTTTTCCATATACTCCGCAATCCGTGCGCAAAGCGTGCTTCCGGTGTAATGGGAGGAGGCATTTTTCCAAAGTGATTTGAGCGATTCTGTGAGGCTGGAAATGCATTCCTCGGGCGCTTTCATTGTGGGGATCCGGCTGCAAAATTCTGCTTCTGCAATGGTACAGTCCTGCATACTGATTTGAAAACTATTGTGCATTGCCTGATAGACCAGATGGATACACGGATGAAATACAGCGGAGGGGAAGTGCAGGATATCCGGAAACATACGGCCGATGCACTGCAGAAAGGCGGCTTCGTTGTTGAGTGTAAACAGGATCTGCATATCCCTGAGAACGGCTTCGGACTGCCCGCTTTGCATATCTTCTGTACTGCCCGCTATTTTGGCTTCCTGCACAAAAGGCCGTGCCAGCCGCTGGGTAAGCGTGCGCAGATGGCGGGCGGTTTTCCAGAGATCCTGGTAGGGGATCAATTCCGGGCTGGAGAGAACAAAAAACGGTAAATCATGAAAACAGGCGGTAAGATATTTCTTCAACAGGATACAAAAGTAGTCTGCGGAAAAATGGGCTGTGTCCATATGCAGGATGAGGAATTTCTGTATCGGCAGATGTTCATCGATCAGCCAGAGATGCTCGATTTCCCCGGCGTTCTCAAAACACCTGGCAAAATCGGTTTTCTGCCAGAGCAAACCGGTATCCTCAGTACAGAACATGGGCGCCCCCTCTACGGACGGAGGCAGATTTCCAAGAGTTATGTGAAACAGAAGAAATCCGCCTTCACTGAACATATAGGGAATGTCGGAATCTATGGAATTGTTCAGGGCAAGGGAAAGAATTTCCCGCCCGTCCATTCTACGCTCTTCGTCAATTCGTGCACAGAGCCCGCGCAGAAGGCCGCAAAGTGTCTCCTGCTCTACCGGTTTCAGGAGGTAATCTTCAACGCCGTAGCGGAGTGCCGTGCGAGCATATTCAAAATTGCTGTACCCGCTTAAGATGATGATATGGACGCTGGGAAAGGATTCTTTTACCTGACGGATTAGTTCGAGCCCGCTAAGCCCGGGCATTTCGATATCTGTAATCAGAATATCCACGTGGGTATGGCCCAGAATCTCCAGGGCCTCCATTCCGGAGGACGCCTTTCCGGCAATCCGGATGTCCGGAGAGGCGCCCTGCACCTTTTTGGCGATGTTATTTAAAATAATTGGCTCATCTTCTGCGACCAGTACAGAGAATGTATTATTTTGTTTCATCTAGAATTCCTCCTATGGTAATAGATACGCCTTCGTATATGGAATCGGGAGGCACTTTGTTTTCCAGCTGAAAGGTGAACTGACTGCTGTAATAAAGTTTTAGGCGGAGATAAATGTTAACCAGCCCCATTCCATTGATGCTGAGGGCCGGATGCTGCTGCTCCGGATTCATATCAGCAATTCTGTCCCTGATCATCTTCAGAGCCTCCTCTGAAAATCCATTCCCATTATCCCGGATATTGGCATACCAGCAGCCATCTTCGCTCCAGATACGTATTGAAATCTTCAAAACCCGATCCGGGCTGCGTGAATATTTTACACAGTTTTCTACAATAGGCTGCATCCTGCAATGGCATATAGGTTCTTACGGAATTCCCAGTGGCTGGCAACATTGTGCTGCTTCTTATTTCCTGTACCCTTGAGTGTGTCTGAAAAGTGCTTCCTGTGTGTAAGCAATATATAACGAATTAACGATCAGAATTAACGAAATCGTTAATTCTTGAAAATTATAGTTAATTCTATTGGAGATACAGTTAATTATTGATTTTATAGTCGAAATATTTTATAATAAATTCAACATCTTTAAGGAGGTCGTGTTAATGCAAACTGAAGCTCTCAAAAAACTGGTTTTAGATATAAAAAACCTGAAAACAGAAACGCAAACAATTGAGTTAAAAGCAGCTATGAAAGGCTGTCCCACAAGATTATTTGATACTCTTTCTTCGTTCTCCAATCAAGATGAAGGCGGCATTCTCATTTTTGGTGTTGATGAATCAGATAACTATGCAATCAAAGGAGTGTATGATGCTCAGGATCTACAAAAAAAAGTTACCGAACAATGCAAGCAAATGGAACCTTCTGTCCGTGCATTGTTTACCGTGTGCGATATTGATGGCAAGACAGTTGTATCTGCTGAAATCCCCGGTGTTGATATTTCCGAACGTCCAGTATTTTACAAAGGAGTAGGGCGCATTAAAGGTTCTTATGTTCGTGTTGGTGAGTCTGACGAGCTGATGAGTGAATACGAGATATACAGTTATGAAGCTTTTCGTAAGAGAACTCGTGATGATATTCGCACCATAGAAAATGGGAAACTAAATATGATTAACAAAAAACGGATGGAAGATTATCTGACCACTGTGAAAAATGAGCGTAAAAATCTTGCCGAAAATGTTACCGAAGATGAAATTTTGGAACTTATGGGAATTACCAATGGAGGTGTTCCTACGCTTGCTGGACTTATGACATTTTCAAAATATCCGCAGGGTTATTTTCCACAGCTATGTATTACCGCGGTATCTCTGCCGGGAACGGAGCAAGGAACGATTGGCGATGATGGAGAGCGCTTTATAGATAATAAGCGTATTACAGGTGCTATTCCAGATATGCTCGAAGAAGCAGTTGAATTTGTACGCAAAAACAGCCGTACCAAAACAATTATTGATGACAACGGCCGCAGAGCCGACAAACCGGAATATCCGATCAAGGCAGTTCGTGAAGCAATCCTCAACGCTTTGGTACATCGTGATTACAGTATTCATACTGAAAATGTACCAATACGCATTGAAATGTACCGTGACCGTATGGAAATCATCAACAGCGGTGGATTATACGGAAAAATCTCTATAGACGCACTCGGCAAAGTGCGTCCAGAAACAAGAAACGCTGCACTTGCTAATATGCTTGAGCTTCTGAACGTGACTGAGAATAGATATTCGGGCATCCCTACTATGCGTAGTGAATTTGCCAACGCCGGACTTCCTGCGCCGATTTTCTCGGCTGTTCACGGTGAATTTAAAGTGGTTATGAAGAACGGTTTATTTGCAGAAACAATGCCTGTTTCTGATTCGCTTGTAGAGTTTTGCGCTACTCCCCGAACAAGAGCCGAGATCGTTGTATTTGTAGGAAAGTCAAAGAATTATGTCATGTCGCAAATTGTCAATCCGCTTGTGGAAAGCGGCAAGCTGAAAATGACAATACCGGAGAAACCGAAAAGTCCAAAGCAACAATTTGTGAAAGCGTAATTATTATCCCAGATATATCTTTTTCTCAAGCCACAGTTCGTCGGGCTTTTACTGTAGCGCTCTAATGCGAAAGGTGCATAAATTCCTTCGGTGAATGCCCGCAGAACGCTTTAAACCGCTTACTAAAGTAGAAGACGTCCGTATAGCCGACCATTTCTGCAACCTCTGCGACTTTATACTGTCTGGTTTTCAGCAGGTTCTTTGCCTCTGTCATGCGCAGGGTCGTGAGAAACTGCAGGATGGAGGTATGATTTACCTTTTTAAACACGCTGCCCATATAAGAAACAGTCAGGTTAAACTGTTCTGCCAGATTTGCAACGCTTAATGACGGTTCCTGGTAGTGCTCCATCAGATAATTGATAATGCCCTGGCTGAGCCGGATGTCCGACGGAACTGCATCGGCGCTTCGCATATAATTCAGTCCATAGCCGCTTAAGGTAGCCTGGATTTCTTCTAATTGGTATTCTTCTGCTATGACAGATTGTGCATAATCCCGCGGAAGAGGGCGGCAGTTTTTCCGGGAAGAGGACAAAATGGAGAAAACGCTGCATATTTCCATTACTGCCATATGGAGGTAATCTGCGGATTTTGCCATTCCAATCGAGCCAAACAAGGTTACCATATAATCATGGAACCCCGCCGTATCCCCGGCATTTAGTAAACGTGTCAGGGACTGCCGGATGGAATCGATGTCCACAATGCGGTCTGACGGGGAATCCGTCTCTTCAAAAACCTGGCTCACAGCGGAAGAAGAGAGCTCGCCTGCAGCAGAGAAAAAACGTGCGTCCAGCCGGTTTAATGCCTGTTTTCTGTAAGGCATCCAGTCTGTATCTGCCGCAAAAAGTTCCCCGAAATAGTAAAAGTGGGGTTCTGCAAATGCACGGAAAAATCGTTTACAATGATACCGGCAGAGCGGTTCCGGCACATCATCCTCCAGAAAAAGCTGGATATAAAAAATGTGGTCGCTCTCGATAAAATATTCGCACTCTATTTCCTGGGCGCGCAGGGCTGAAATCAGTTCTCCTGCGGCCGGGGCACTGTCAGCGTCCACATAAAAAGTGTAGAATGCAGAGTAACGGATCCCGGCAAATTCACGGTACAGGGACTGCATGGAATGGAACGTGTCTTTTCCGCGCAGGACCGCGTTGAGCCGTATGTTTTTTTCATAGTGGGAAAGGCTGTCCAGGCGGTTTTGCTCCTGCCTGCGTTCGTCTATTCTGCGGATGCAGTTTTCGAGGGTGGTATTTAAAGTATCCGCTTCTACCGGTTTTAAAAGATAATCAAATACCTGATAGCGAAGCGTTGTCTGGGCATATTCAAAATCACTGAACCCGGAGAGGATAATGACCTTAGTTTCGGGGTGATTTTCGTGTATAACCCGTGCTGCCTCCAGGCCGGAGACCTTTGGCATACGGATGTCCAGAAGGACGATGTCGGCGTGATGCCCGGACAGATAATCCAATACCCCCTGGCCATTTTCGAAATCACCTGCCAGTTCCAGCCGAAGCCCTTCGTAATCAATAATCTTAAGTAGTTTTTTGCGAATATAAAACTCGTCGTCTGCAACAATAATCTTATAGCTCATGTTCTGCCCCTTCCTCTCCTGGTATTATGATAATCGTTCTAAGACCGCCCTGTTCCCGGTTCTGCATGGTAAGTCCATAGTGATCACCATAATACATCTGAATCCGTTTTTGTATGCTTTGGATACCAAAATGCCCTTCCCCGGAAATATTTTGAAGATTCAAAGCTTCCTCCGGTATCCCGGGACCATTATCTTCAATCACGAATTTAATGTCGGAATGACACATCAGCACCCGCACCGTGATATGGCCGAAGCCGTCCAGCTCTTTTACACCGTGATAAATGCTGTTTTCAATGATTGGCTGCAAAAGCAGCTTCAGGCAGCGGCGCGCACGGATCTCCCCGGGACAGTCCACAGAAAAGGAGAATTTGTCCACATAGCGGATCTGCATGATATTGACATATGCCTGCGTCAGCTCCAGCTCCTCTGCAATGGAGACGATCAGATTACCGCCGCTTAAGCTGTGCCGGTAGAATTCGGACAGGTTTGAGACAAGCCGGATAAGAAGCGCGGTTTCATCCAGTTCCGCCAGTGACCCGATATTGTCCAGTGTGTTATACAGAAAATGGGGATTCACCTGCTGCTGCAGAAGATCCAGCGATAATTTGTCTTTGGTCTTCTGGGCGACAATCAGATCCTGGGTGAGCTTTTCCTGGGACAAAAGCATACTGTCAAACTCCTGGAATAAAAGATGAAAATCCACGTCTTTGGGAGCATTGTTCAGCGGACTCCAGTTTCCCTGCTTTACCTTTTGGATATGTGCAATCAGGAGATACAGCGGTTTTGTAATCGTTTCGCTGACTTTTCTGGATATTACCATGGAGAATGCCAGGAACAGCAGATAAATCAGTACTGTTATCATAAGAATGCGGTACAGCGGCTGGAAAAAGGCGGAGAGTTTCACTTCATTTACGATAAACCAGTCCAAATCATGGATGTATGATACAAAACAGATAGACCCATTTCCTGTGTAAAACTGCTTGGGAATGCTGCCGCCCTGATTGGCGATGGGGGCAAAGCGTTTATTTAACGGATAGGTGCCGTCTGTGCTTACAATGTTCCCCGACCGGTCTGTGATCAGCAGTTTACTGGTCTCTGAGGTATTGGCGGTATATAGCGCCGCGATATCCTGTTCGGCAATGGAGATCTCAATATAACCCAGCTTTTTCCCGGTTGCAATCTCATAGAAAGGGCGCAGCAGTGACAAGGTCTGTACCTCGGTCTTCATGTTGAAATTGGAAAACTTTTGTGTAATGGCATAAACACTCTGGCTCTCTGCGCCGAGGGTCTCAAGAGGCGCGGGGGATAAAGCGGTTGCGGTTGAAGCAATGCAGGTATAATCATCCGCATAAATGGTTGCGGAGTGAATATAGGGAATTGTCTGAAGAAACTTCCTCATCTCGGAGCGCAGGAGAGTCCGGTCCGCCTCCGTGTATAGTTCAAAGGGGTCAGACCCCTTTGAGGCCTCCGCGTAGTTCCTTCCGGAATCTTCATACTTGATGACATTTTTCTGGATCATGGTATCGCTGATCATCATTCTGGAATAATTGTCCAGAGAGTCCAGATAAAAATTCAGCTGCTTGTTCACTGCGTTCAGCTGGAGGGCGGAGGATTCCGCCTGTACGGAGAAAAAATGGCCGTAAAAAATAAAGGACATGATGATCAGAAGCAGGACGGTCACGGAGGTGGTCAGGCTGCTCATGGAGAGAAAAAATTTGGTTTTGAGGGGGGCTTCCCGTTTTTGTATCTGCATATATACCCCTGCCTTCTGTAGTGGTAAAATTACTATAATATGTATCATTTTCATATGTCAAGAATATCGGACAAGGTTTATTTTTTCACAGGGGAAATGTACATGCCGCCTAGATTTTGTCCATTTTAATATGCCTGGTTTGCGGTTAGAATAGCAGCATAAAGGTAACAGTTACAGCCCGGTCTGAATTGTTACGCATAAAGTAACAGCTCAGGCCTGCCTGCACTGTTACAGCATAAAGCAGCCGGGGGCCATCCCGGCAGGTTAATAGTTATAACAAAACATAGGTGAGAAAAGGAGAATCATGATGGCAAGAAGGAGACATGTAAAAAAGAAAGTCATATCCATGCTGCTGGCGGCAGCGCTTGGGGCAACAATGTTAGCAGGATGCTCAAGCGGTAATAAGGAAGCTGCGGATAAGGGGAAAGAAACGGGGGATAAGGTGACAATCCGTATCTTAACAAGAATTGCGGGAACCTCCAAACAGACGCAGATCTACAATGAGATACTGGACGAGTTCAAGGAATCCCATCCGGAGGTTGAGATTGTGGATAACTCTCAAAGTGAGGAAAGTGCATTTAATAACCTGATTGCTTCGGATATTGCCTCCGGCGATATGGCAAATATCTTCCGGATTCAGGGTGTTGCGAATCTGGCGGATTATATTGACAACGGCCTGATTAAGGACGTCTCAGATTATCTGGAAAAAGACCAGGAATGGGGCGGCGGTTTCACAGAGGGCGCGCTCAATTACTTTAAAGTTCCGGGCCACGATGGAGTATATGCAATTCCAATGGAATCCGGTACGATTAGTTTTTACTATAATAAAGATCTGCTGAGCAAGGCCGGGATTGATCAATTTCCGGAGACCTGGAAGGAGCTGCTGGACGCAGTTGCAAAACTCAAAGAGACGGGCGTGATCCCGATTGCAATGGGCGCACAGTCCACTTATATGGCTGGACATCTGCATGATTCCATTTTTTACAAATGGCTGGGGACGGATGCTGCAAAAGAGCTTGGAAGCAGGGAAATGAACTGGACGGATCAGGGTGTGGTAGAGACGCTGCAGTTTGTGAAAGATCTGATTGATGCAGGTGCGTTCGACCCCAATGCGGCTGGTCTTACTGATGAGATGGCGCTCACCCAGTTCCGGGAGGGACAGGCAGCCATGGTTCTGACCGGGCTTTGGAACAGTGACAGCTTTTTGGATGAGACGCTGACCCCGGTTTCTGATCAGATTGAGACTGCAAATTTCCCTTATTTTGAGGAAAAACCAGAGTTTAAAAATGAAAATATGCAGACAATTGGTTCCTATATGATCAGCGGTCAGCTGGAAGGAAAAGAGCTGGATCTGACAATGGAGCTGATAAGGATGCTGACTGATAAAGACGCAGCCAAGAGATTTGCTGAGGAGGCAGGCGTTCTGATCCCGAGAAATGACATCGATCTGGATGAGACAAAGGTTCCAAGGCTTCTGGCGGACAATATCAAACTCTGTGAGAATAATACCGGTATCGGAGTAGATGTGTTTGATTTTGACCCGATTCCTTCTATGATGGACCGGACAAGGAATTCTATTGTGAGTATGTTTATCAATGCATCGGCGGAAGATGCGGCAAAAGAAATTCAGGCAGAAGTGGATGCGGCACAGTAAATGAAAGCCATCTGTCCGGGAGATGCGGCTTGGGCCCGCGTTCCCGGAGGGTGGCTCGTTTTATACCTCTGGGCATACCATAAGGCAGGGCGCATGGGCGCCCACTGGATCAGGAAGGAGAGGGCAATGCTCAAAATTAAAAATAAAAAGGATATACTGACGGTCTTAGTTTTTCTGCTTCCGGCAGTGATGATATACACCGTGTTCCAGATTATTCCGCTGGTGCAGGCGGGGTATTTTTCGGTAACGAACTGGAACGGAATTGCCGGCTCTGCAATAGAGTTTGCCGGTTTGGATAACTTTAAAACGATATTTAAAAGCCCGGATTTTTTGCTTGCGCTGAAGAACATGTTTAAGATGGTTGTTTTCAGTGTCTTGTTCCATACTCCGGCTGCGCTGCTCCTGGCAGTGGCTCTGAACACGAGGTGCAGAGGGTTCCGCATATTTAAAGCCATGTATTTTGTACCTACGGTATTTCCCTTATCGGCCGTCGGACTGATGTGGTATTTCATATTCATGCCTACGGGTGCAATCAACGCGTTTTTAGATGTGATCGGTCTTTCGGATATGATGACACCATGGCTGGTCAATGAAAGTACGGCTATGAATTCGATCATCTTTGTGAATATCTGGGCTGGTATCGGCTATTATATGGTGATTTTATTGGCCGGGCTGACATCGATCCCGGAGGATGTGTATGAAGCGGCTGCAATTGACGGCGCCGGTCCTGTCAAAAAGTTTTTTTGCATTACGGTACCGATGCTGAAGGATGTGATTTTTGTCTGCATCTTAATTGATATTATGGGTTCGGTAAAGGTCTTTGATTTGGTGTATGCGATGACAGGCGGAGGGCCGAACGGGCTGACCAATCTGCCCACAACGCTTTTGTACAATGAGGCTTTCAAATATAAACACTATGGACAGGGCAGCGCCATCGGGATTGTGATCCTTTTGATCTGTCTTGCAGGAACCCTGGCAACAAATCTGATTCAGGCTAAGACGAAGAAAAACGATTAGGAGAAAGGGAGAACGATGAAGAAAAAACGGGTTGGAGTATATATTTTTCTGTCGGTCATGGCAGTGATGTTTGCGGCGCCAATGCTTTTTACGCTGATGTCTTCACTGAAGACAAAGGTGGAGATCTTCGCCGCCCCATTCGCGCTTCCCAAAACGCCAATGTGGTCAAATTATATAGATGCGTGGCAGGGGGCCCGGATGAGCCGGTATTTTTTGAACAGTATCATACAGTCGGGAATCACGGTGATTGTTTTGGGGATTCTCTCTTCTATGGCGGCATTTGTATTATCCAGGTTCCGGCTTCGCATCAGCAAAGGGGTCATGCTTTTTTTCCTCATCGGGATGATGGTTCCGATGCATACGGTGCTGGTACCGATATCCTATATGATTGGGAAGCTGAATCTTTCCGACAATATACCGGCGCTGATCTTGGTATATGTTGCCTTTGGACTGCCATTCAGTATTTTAGTCCTGACCAATTTTATGCGGGGGGTGAACCGTTCCCTGGAAGAGGCGGCGCTGGTGGATGGGGCAAATTATGTCCAGATCTACTGGAAGGTGATGCTCCCGATGACAAAGCCGGCGATTGCTACGGTATCTATCTTTAATTTTCTGAATGCGTGGAATAATGTGATCTTTCCGCTGATTTTTATTAAGGATAATGATCTGAAGCCGGTGGCTCTTGGCATTCTTAATTTCAATGGGGAGAGAGGCACCGAGTATGGGCTGATGATGGCGGCAATCGTCATTACGGTAGCCCTGCCGATGTTCATTTATATGCTGTTCCAGGAAAAGGTAGAGGGCGGGCTTGCCGCAGGGGCGGTGAAAGAGTAGTTGAAGGCTGAAAATATACAGAGCAGAAGGAGACGTAAAATGGAAAAATTAAGATACAGACAGGTACATATGGATTTTCATACAAGCCAGTATATAACAGAGATTGGAAAAGATTTTGATGCGGAGAGGTTTGCAGAACGGCTGGAACGAGCGCACGTGGATTCTGTGACGTGTTTTGCCAGATGCCATCATGGGTGGCTGTATTATCCGTCCGTGAATCATCCGGAGCTGATACATCCGAATCTGGAAAACAGGAATCTTTTGCTGGAACAGATCGAAGCATGCCACAAACGTGGGATCCGCGTGCCGGTCTATACAACCGTGAGATGGGACGAGAGGATTATCCGTGAGAATCCAGAGTGGCTGTGCCGTGATGAACATGGTAACCCGGTGGACAAAGGAAATGTGCCGGAACCGCATTTTTACTATGACATATGCTTGAACAGCGGCTACCGGGAGTTTTTTAAAGAGCATCTGAGGGACATCATTGAGGTGGTTGGAAGAGAGAATCTGGATGGAATCTTTATGGATATCATGTCCCAGACAGAATGCTGCTGTAAGGACTGCAGGCGGTTAATGCTGGAGGAAGGGCTGAATCCGGGGCTTCGGGCAGACCGGGTTTATTTTGCAGAGCTTACACTGAATCGTTTCCGGAGCGAGATATCGGCTTTGATTCGGGAAAGTGCACCGGATGCCACGATCTTCTATAATGATCCGGGCGTGGATCTGGTCATGAAACGCTCCGTTGACACCTACAGCCATCTCGAACTGGAATCACTGCCGAGCGGGGACTGGGGGTATGATCATTTCCCAATTATGGCAAGGTATGCGGGGCATTTTGGAAAAGAAATGATTGGGATGACAGGGAAGTTCCACACTTCGTGGGGGGATTTCCATTCTCTGAAAAATAAAGCGGCGCTGGAATTCGAATGTTTCCATATGCTTGCCATGGGAGCGGGCTGCTCCGTGGGAGACCAGCTTCATCCGTGGGGGCGATTGTCGGAAGCGACCTATGATTTGATCGGCAGTGTCTATGAGAGTGTGGAACAGAAGGAGCAGTTCTGCCGTGGTATATATCCGGAGGCGGAGATAGCGGTACTTACACCGCATGTGTTTTTAAATCCGATTCTGGACGGAAGAGAGCTGCCCAAATCACTGATCGGCGCAGTGCATATGCTGCAGGAGATGGCGTATCAATTCACGCTGATTGATCCGGAAGAATGCTTTGAAGCGTATCCGCTGCTGCTTTTGCCGGATGATATTCCCTATTCGGAGGAACTGGAGAGGAAGCTGAGTGCGTATGTGGAGAAGGGGGGAGCGGTTTTTGGCTCTTTTGACGCGTGTATCAAGGGAGACGAAAGTGAGCTGTATGGTATCCGTGATATGAACAAATCAGAGTACAGCCGGGAATTTGTACTGCCGAATGAGACGATTGGGGAGGAGCTTCCGAAAGAGCCCTTTGTCATGTATGAGAGAGGAATGGATGCGGAGGCTGTTTCTGCAAATGTGATCATGGAGAAGATTCGTCCGTGGTTTGAGCGGGGCAGCAGGGGCACATGGTCAGAGGGAACTGCGTCCTGTGAAGGTTTGGCTGGACATGAGGGGCTTCGTTTTTGCAGCCACCAGCACGCGCCTACCCCGGATTATGAGCGAAAAGGGGAGCTGTTCCAGAAAGGAAATGTGATTTATTGTGCACATCCTGTATTTGGGATTTATAGGAAAAATGCGCCGAAATGGTGTAAAGTTATGGTGGGTGATGCAATCCAGAGATTATGTGGAAATAAAATGGTTTCCCATAACGGCCCGTCCAGCCTGCTGTGTATATTGAATCAAAAGACACCGGATCAGGCAGAAAAGAATTGTAAAATAATGCATCTGCTTCACTATATTCCGGAAAAAAGATCGGAGGAAATCTATACGATTGAAGATGTGATTCCTTTATACCATACGGAGTTCAGGGTACATTTGGGCGGGCGCCATGTGAAGGAAATGCGGCTTGTTCCGGAGAATAAACCGATTGTTTATGAGGAAACGGATGGATATGCTGAATTTGAAATCGAAAAGATAGAAGGGCATCAGATGGTTGAGATCAGATTAGAGTAACAAAAGGCGCCGATGATAAAGGATTGAACCAATTGGATTTCTGAAAGATAGATAAGCGTGCAGGAGGTACAAAATATGCTGTTGACAGAAAAATGGAAGAATAAAAGGGTATGCTGCATGGGAGACAGCCTGACGCAGGCAGGCGTATGGACGGAACGGTTAAGCCAAAATCTGGGCTGCAGGGTGTACAGACACTGCAAAGGCGGTCTTAAAATGCGGGAGATTGTGGACGGCGGCGTCGGTGCGGAGGGCGTACTCCCCCCGTTGTCCGCCTCAGTTCTGGCGGGAATGGATCTGGCTATTTTTTTTGCGGGATATAATGACAGGGTGGATACGGACACAGCATCTGCCTTGCAATATTGCATTGATACCATTTACGACTGCCTGGAGGAGGCCGGCAATCTGGCCTGCCGGATTCTGATTGTCACACCGCACTGCGTAGGCAAATATTCATATATTGATGCGGATGGGTATGAGGAGTATCCGCCCGGGTCAGGAAGGTCCCTGAAAAAAATGGCCGAGATTATGGAAGCAGTAGCCGCGGATAACAGCATACCGGTGTGTAACCTGTGGAAAACAGCGGGGATTAACAGGAGAACATGGTGCGTTTATGGAGCGGTTCCGGGAGAAGATATGGTTCATTGCTCTGATAAAGGTTATGAACTGATCGGGGATGTAATCAGCGGGGCGGTCGTTAGTAGTTTTGGAGGATGATATGTCTTTTCAGCAGAACAATCACGCATAAAAAACATAATACACAGCGAAAACCCCTGCAGTATCGGCTACAGGGGTTTCGTTGTTTTTATAGTTATCTAAAGGAATGAGAGTAAAGTGGGCATTCTGTGCATTTCAGAATGCCTTTACTTTATGAGGGGGGAGATAGTTGTTTATCAACTATCTGAGTATCATTATAAGAGATAAATGTGCATAAAGTATGTCGTTTCTATAAAAGAAGTGGAAAAATTATTACCAAATTCTAAAAACATTCTTATGAGATTCTAATCGTATTCCCGGCGTAGATCAGATTTGGGTTGCTGATGCCGTTGAGCCTCTGCAGTTCGCTGACCGTAGTACCGAATTTCTGTGCGATTCCGCTCAGTGTATCCCCGGGCTGTATGGTGTAGTAGCGCGCGGTGGAGCTGCCGTCCTCCGGAATACGGATCGTCTGGCCGGCATAAATCAGGTTTGGATTGGTAATGCCGTTCAGTGCGGCGAGCGTCTGATAGGTAGTGCCGTAGCGTGCTGCTATGCCGCTTAATGTGTCGCCGGGCTGTACCACATACGTAATGTAGTCCTGAACGGGCGGCGGTGCAGGATTGCTTCCTCCGTCAAGATGATTCAGGCCGGCTTTGCGGATGACGGCGGGATAATCGATAAAGCCGGTATCCAGGTCTACATTGCCGCTGATCCCGGGAACACTGCCCTGGTCCGTAAACTGCCATATTCCGCAGTTGGTGCCGTCGAACTGACTGTTATAATAGGCATACCACAGTGCGTAGCGGTCAGACAGATCGGCCGGGAAATAGGTATTCAGAAAGTTACGGTTACTATAAAACATGGCATAATAACCACGTTCCTCCACTCTGTCACAAAAGCTCCGGACAATCTGCGTCGCAAGGGATGGGGTAAGTGTCACCCCGTTCTGGGCTGCGTAGTTGACCGTTGCCTGTTCTATATCGTAGCATATCGGATAATCCAGACGATAGGAAGAGATTGCATTTATACAGCCGTCAGCCTCCCGGCGGGCCGTTTCAGGGCTGATGGCATAGCAGAACCAGTATACGCCGATGGGGAGTCCAATTCGGTTACATTCTGCGGCGTTTCTCTGAAACTGCTGATCTAAAGTGCCGAAACCGTATCCGGCACGGAGCATGGCAAACTGATATCCGGCAGCTTTTACCTGCTCCCAGTCTACAGTACCTTGAAATTCACTGACATCTAGTCCTCGTGTGCTCATAAAAAAACTCCTTTGCCATATAAAAAGTGGCTATACTTATCATTCTATTATATGTCTCAGGAGCAAAATTGGTTACTATTGATGCATCAGAGACCGTGGAGCGGGACGGTATATTGCGGCAATGAATTTTCAGATACGCTCTGGCACAGCGGCCTATTTTCTCTCCTTTTTATATTCCGGTATCTTCGTCAGCAGTTCGACCAGACGGATGGCTTCAGCTTGTCCGTTCCCATTGAGTGACTCCATATATTGGAGCACGGTCTCCTGGCTTCGGGTGATTTGAGTTTCTAAAGAAACTGTTTTCTTTTCCCGTTCTGCCATCCTATCCTGCAGAACCTGGCTTCTGGCTTTTTGTACGTGTTCCTTTTGTTCCGGCGCAGTATAGCCCAGTAAGTCATAAAGTTCCACGTTCAGTATCCGTGCGATCTTCATAAGCTGATCATTGCGAGGCTCCCGTTTGTTCGACTCGTACTGGCGTATTGTGATCTCGGCTGCCCCGCATTTTTCCGCAAGCTCTTTCTGGGTCATCCCGACGCTCTTTCTTGCATTTTTAATATGATCTCCGACTGACATTTTATCCCACCTTTTTCTATTCTCACACTTTCTATCTCAAAACTATAACATATTAAGTAGTGTTTGAATAGATTCAAAGTGAATAATAAAAACATATTGACGATTCGAAATGAATATGATATGATTTTTATAGATTCGAAGTGAATCTATAAAATATGGAGACGCGGATAGGATATTATTTGTGAGGGTATCCCGGACTTTCAAATTTTATGATTGTCCGGGGTATTTGTAAAAATGCGGTGTAAGAGCAAAAATAACAGGAGGCGGATGGGATTATGTTAAATGAGCAGTTAACAGCACGAATTCAGGCAGGAATAGACGAAGCGGATAATATGCTCCGGCTCTGGCAGCAGAACGAACCCTTTATCAGAATGATGGGACGGCGCTTTGCGGGGCCGGGCAAGGCGGAATTAGAGGATTTGATGCAGGAGGGCTATCTTGCACTGTGTGAAGCGGTCAGGCACTATGACATGGAACAGGAGGTGCCATTTATCAGTTACGCCGCCTTTTGGATTAAACAGGGAATGAAGCGCTACATAGAAAATTGCTGTGGAACCGTCCGGATTCCCACGCACGCAAGGGACTGGGTCCGCAGATACAGGAAGATGACAGCAGAGTACTGTAAATATTATGGCTCAGAGCCGGGGGATGATACTTTATGCGCGCTGCTTCAGATCAGCCGGGAAAAGCTGCAGGCGGTCAGAAAAAGTGCGGATATGGAGAAGATATGCAGTCTGAGTGAACCTCTGGGGCAGGTGGACGGCGGCCTGGATATGGAGGAGACCATCGCTTCGGGAGAGGATCTGGAGGAGGACGCTGTACGGCGGCTGGATTATCAGAATATGAAAAGTATGCTCTGGGAGGCCGTGGACGGTCTGGAGGAGAAGCAGGCGGAAGTGATTCGCTGCAGATTTCAGGATCAGAAAACGATCAGGGAAACCGGAGAGGCAATCGGTATTACAAAGGATGCCGCTGCCCATCAGCAGTATAACGCCCTGCGTCTGCTCGGACAGCCCAGCAGATGCAGGAGGTACCGGGGATACTATGAAGAGTACCTGGCTGCATCCTGTTATCACCATGTGGGGCTTGAGACTTTTAACAGAACCTGGACGAGCGAGGTGGAGAGGGAGGCTTTGAGATAAGAGATGGCGCGGCTGGAAGCGGAAGAAGATGAATCGCCCCATCGGCTCCCTGGGTAAGCATTTTACATCCAGAGGGCATTCCGTAATTCATGCCCTTGCGGGCGGATCAGCAGAAAACTGCGGAATAATGTATAAGGTTCTAATCAATTTAAGAAAAATATAAGAGCAATAGTGTTGGGAATGGCGTAAAATGGGCATTCCTGGGAATAAACAGCACTAATAAAATTCTAATAGAAGAGCCATGAGTACAGCGGGTAAGGCTGCATTCATGGCTTAAATTAAATTTTCTCAATGGCCTTTCGAAGCTGGTTGATATCCTTGTGGGCGTATACTTTTTCATTGATATCCTTTCCTGCGTGCCCCATAATTTTGTACCGGGCTACTCGGTTCACTTCCGCGTTATCCAGCAGGGTATTGCAGGTATGCCGGCAGTCGTGTGGGGTGTGAGGTTCGGTGATCCCACAATCCAGCAGCGCTTGATTGAACTGTTCCCTATAGTCTGCCTCAGATATATCTTTCGTTCCGTTGTGGTATATCAGGCTTTTGAACTTAGGGTCATACCTGGCTGCCACCATGTCGATAATTTTGGAATGTATTGGTACAGTCCGGTTACGGCTGTATTTGTTTTTCAATCCCCCGGTGAATGTCCGGTTAACCAGGTCGATATCTTTCAGCGGCATCCGGGCCAGTTCATTGAGCCGCCAGCCGGAGTAACAGTATATAAGGATGGTATCGACAAAAGGCCGATCCTTATTCTTCCAGAGGAGGGCAAGCTCATCCTCGGTAAATGGTACACCGGGTTCGGTATCATCCTCTTTGCCTATCTGAACAAATTCTGAGAGGTTCTTTGCCACGATCCCAAACTGCAGCGCGTACTTATACATCTGGCTAAACAGGTTTTTTATATGCTCCAGCGTGGAATGGGATAAGTCTTCCCTGTCCAGAATCTTCTGCAGCTCTGTGGTCTGTAATTTGGACATTACGCGGTCGTGCAGGTCTTCGCAGTGCTTAAATGCTGCCACGCTGCAATACTGGGAGCTGGTCTTTTTGCCCTTTGCGTCTACGGGCTTCTTGAACTTCCACTTGTACCAGTCCTCAAACACTTCTTTAAAAGTTTTCTGGCGGTTCGCTGGGTCGTAAGGGTCCTTATTGTATTCAGCCAGGGCGATGTCTGCAGATATCTGATCCGGGAAGTTTCCCAGAACATCATAAATCGGATAGCCCCGATCATCGATCCGGGTATTGACCCGTACCTGGTACCGGTTCTTTTTCTTGCCCTTTATGGGGACAATGGTGCCTGTGCCGTTTGGACGGCGTTTTCCGGCACGTTTGGGCTTCCGGGCAGGAATTGGTTGATCCTGCAATGGAAAGCCGCAATGCGGGCAGAATAACGCCTTGTCAGATATGTTCCCGGTGCATTCCGGGCATGTTATCAGTGCCATCTATATTCTCCTTCCATTCATCCACGGTGCGGGTGTGGGCTTTGGAATGGCTGGAAGATATATTGACAGAATCCGTAATATTGACTATAATATACTTACTAAGACAGTCGAGAAGATAGCTCAAACCTATCCGCCTCGGCGAGAACTTAAAAGTTAACTATCAGAGATAGCCGCCTAATTCTTTACCAGAGAGCAGGGCGGCTATTTTCTGTCTTTGTCATTTCTGACTAATGTGATAATAGCGCATATCATAATCACGAAAGTAAATAAATCACTATATGTAATCATGTATATCATCCCCTTCCTAAGACTCAAAGCGGATGATATGGCCGCCCTCTCGGCTGCCTTAATAAGTATATTATTGTCAATGTGCTTTCGTTGAACCAGTGAATTCAGGTACGGGTTGGACTGGGGAATCTTCCCTTGTCCTGCGTCGAAAAATCGACGGTGGTGCTAAAATTTTAGCGGCTTTGTACACTGGCATAAGGCGTACAAAAATGTACGGCTTTGTACACTGGCATAAGGCGTAGAAAAATCTACGGCTTCGTACACTGGCATAAGGTGCCGAAATTTCGGCTACTAAAAAATTAGTAAGCTCTCTATTCTTTGTCTTTCTGATATTCAGGGATCTTGGTCAGGAGTTCTACTTGTTCTATGGCTTTGTTTTGTCCGGAGTCGTTGAGTTTCATACCGAGTTTATCCATTTTATTTATAAAATCAAGTTCCTTCTCTTCCTGTTCTCGTTCCGTTATTGATTCGGGTGTTTGTTTGCGAACTGGTATAACAATTTTACCATCTGTAATACAACTCATAGCATCATTATATTGCCTTTTGTTAAATGATTCATTTTCTGCGTATTTAGGATTGGACACAGTATCAACAAAACAGTGAAAATAAGGTTCTCCATTCTGTGCGTAAGTATATCCGATACCAAGGACTTCCGATATCTTAGCAAGTGTCTCTTTCTTTGGCTTTCTTACTCCTCTTTCGTACTGCGCATAATTTTGTGGCGTTGTTTTCAATCTTGTAGCCATGTCTTGTTGTGTAAGTCTTGCTTTTTTCCTTGCTTCTTTTAAACGGTTTCCAAAGCTCATATTGTTCACCTTCCTTCGATGTAAGAATAACATATCAGAACAAAAAACACAATCAAAAAGATTTTTTATCATTGACAAACAAATCATAATGATTTATTATTAAAACGAACCAATCAATTTGATTTGCAAAAGTGGGGTGAGAAAAATGAGAATCGACAGACAGAAATACATGATAGCCAGGGCACGGGCTTGCATGGGTCAGAAGGAGCTTGAAGCTGCTGGCATCCCAAAAGGGACTCTGTGCAGGGCGATGAGAGACGATTTAAGACCCGAGACTGTCGGCAAAATTGCGAAGGCTCTCGGCGTAGACGTAACTGAAATCATTGAGACTGAAAACTAACACACGGTGCGGGTGTGGGCTTTGGAATGATTGGAAGGTTTTAGCCTGATATCAGGCAGAAAGGAGTGAATCAGGATGGTATGTGCAAAAGTACAGGTTATTATAGGGGCGATGGCAAAAAGCTGCCTGACCCCGCAGGAAATAGCCGATAAGGCGGGGGTAAGCGTCAATATAGTCTATCGGATGCGAAGGGGCTATATGGTCAAGCTGGAGCGATTTGGACGGGTCTGCAAGGCACTGGAGATTGATCCAGATGCAGTAATAGATTATGACAGGCTGGAGACGGGAAAGGCAGCGGGTGAATAATGATAGGCATCGAGGAACTAGACAAGCTGCAGCCGTCAAGATATCCAAGGAACGACATAGGGGCCAGTACATTATTTTGTAATATATACAAAGAGAATCTCTTATATGTTATAGAGCGGAAGTCATTCTTTGTGTATGACGGGAAAGTGTGGCGGCACGACATAGACTCACTGCAGACACATGCGCTCGCAAAAGAGTTTGCGACATCGGCGGCAAATTACTTCAATAGTAAAGAACATGAAAATGAGGATTCAGCCAAATTCTATGCGAAATATTTCTCTTACGAAAAGCGGTGTAAGCTGATAAGAGACGCTATGAGCGTGAATCCCAAGCCGTTCAGTATATTTGATAAACAGCCGTATTTGTTTAACTGCCAAAATTGTACAGTGAATCTTACCACAGGAGCGGCGAATCCACATGATCCATATGATTATCTTACAAAGATTTCAAATGTGTGGTATGACCCGGAAGAGAGCGGCGAAGAGTTCCAGAAATTTATTTCGGACATCATGCAAGACAATTCGGAGCTGATCGAGTATTTAAAGAGGGCGCTGGGTTATTCCTTGTCAGCAGCAACATTTCAGGAATGCTTCTTTATTACTTACGGTGAATCGACCAGGAATGGGAAAGGTACCCTCAATAGCACCATGCAGAATATGATGGGGGATTATGCTAAATCGGCATCCTATGAAACGTTTGAAAGTAAGAAGTACAAGAGCGGAGGCGGCGGGACAAGTGAGGATATCGCAAGGCTTGCAGGGGCGCGTTATGTGTCTGTATCTGAACCACAAGAAGGAATGACGCTCGATAGCGCACTTATAAAGATGCTCTCAGGTAACGATACGATTACGGCAAGGAATTTGTATGAGAAGAGTTTTGAGTTTGTGGCATCGTTTAAAATCTGGATAAACACCAATCACTTACCGAATATTTCAGACGATACAGTGTTCAAGAGCGGACGTGTACAATTGATTCCGTTCAATCGGCACTTCGGTGAGGACGAACAGGACAAAGGATTGAAAGCCAGGCTAACCAAAAGGGAAAATATAAGCGGTGCATTTAATTGGTGCATGGAAGGTTTTCAGCTCATGGCAACGGAGGGCGGTCTTAAAGTTCCGGAAGTTATCAGGCAGGAGATAGAAGCATACAGGGCGAAAAGTGACAGAATAGGAATGTTCCTGGAGGACTGTTATAAAAAAGCATTTGATCCGATGCACAGAGAAAAGATGTCTGAGGTATATAAGATTTATAAATGGTGGCTGGCAGACAATGGATATAAGGGTCAGTTGAGTAAGAAGAAGTTTAAACAAGAACTTGAGAAAAAGACTGGCGTAGAGTCCTATGGCGGGCAAGATGTTATGATCGGATTTGAACGCTCAGACATTGTCCCAGATACGATGTTCTACTGATATCCTTTTGGAAATTGGGAAAATTTGATTTTTTTCTAAAACTTTTTAATTTTGATTTCCATGTAAAAGTTTTAAAAAAAGTCCAAAAAATCCAAAAACCCAAACATGAAACAAAATAGTTTCCTGCGTTGATTGCTTGAACAGCAGTTTTGAGCAGCATTTGAAAGGAGAATGAAATGAAAAAAGAGTTTGAGAAAATTGTTAATGAGTTTTTAGAGCTTCCAGATGGAAGTGAATGTGAATTTAAAGAAGTATCGGATATGATTCCTATAGGTGCGCTTATATGCAAACGACTTGACCGTATAGCAACCGCTCTGGAAGGAATAGACAGCAAACTTGGAAAGTGCGTAGGAAAAGAAGGGACGTTCTTCATCTGTGGCGATGTGACAACTTATGAAGGGTAACAATGAAAACAGCCCCATAGATACGCCAATATCCACGGGGCGGCACAGCCGGAGCCATGCAGAAAGGACACTTACATAATAGCATGTGATCCGGGGAAAGGACAAGGAAATTATGAGGAAATTAAGGGAAGAAATTATACAGATGGTTGCTGAACTGATTGTAGAATGTCGGAAACTGTCAAAGAGTGAGTTCCAGCAGTGGAAAAACGAAGTTATGAGAGAGACAACGGCCACTGCAAAACCGTTCATAGAAAGAGTAATCATGGTGGTTGAGGATAGTTCATAAAAGTATTCGCCTTCCGGGGGACGGTGCGCCAACACCTGAACCCGGCGGCGGGATGTTAAGGCTGAGCGGAGGAACGTGGAATGAATGAGGAGAGAGAACAAAGGCTATATGACATAATGGATAACTACGGAGTGGATCAGGATACGGCAGAGTTGCTCCTGCTGGATGAAGAGGAGGAAGAGCGTGAGTAAAATTGAGGATATTATTCGTTTATGCATCGAAGTAAACACAACAGATGAGCTGGAGTATATGTTGGCTGAGGAATGTTGGACAGAGGGTGTGAAGAGGATTTTCAGAGATGAAATAAGCGAAGGAGACGAATACATGAGCGTAAAGATTAAAGTGTCCTATACGGACGATAAGGAGCTTTCAGAGGTATTAAAGCGGTTGCATCCAGTCAAGAGGGTAAGGCCGCAGCCAGCAAAAGGGAGGTTCAAAAGAGCGTATATTGACATCAAACAAGGTGGTTTATCTGCTGATTTGGTTAACGAAAACTGGTGGCAGACGGCGGAAAATAAGGAAAAATGATTGCATACCTACCCTATATGTGATAGAATAAATATAACAATATATCGAAGTACCGCACTGGTGTTTCTCCTACCAGTGTAAGCCTGAGGGCGTGGGAATAGCTTATGGACAGAAATGTCTTAAAGCCGTTCCTGCGTCCTCTTTTGATGTGTTGTTACTCCGGTTTTGAACTGCGTGCGGCATCACGGTATAAACTGCGAAAATTATAGCCGGCGGGCTTAAAACGGAAAGGAGCCAATATGGGCGAAGAATTATTGAATCAGGGTACAGAAGGTATTGAAGGTGCAGGGGCTTCCACTGCAGAAGATCAGGAAGGTGCGCAGGGCAATCAAGAAGGGCAACATAGTGAGCCTGAGAAAAAATACACAGATGCGGATGTTGACCGAATTATTGCGAAGAAGATCGCCGCTGAGCGTCAGAGGATGCAGAAGCTGTTCACGGAAGAACAGCAGGTAAGCGAATTAGAAACAAGAGAAAGGGAAGTGCTTAAAAGGGAGCTGAAAGCGGATGCAATGGATGCACTAATTGCGGATGGAATGCCTTCCTCATTGGCTACACTGATGGACTATAGTAGTAAGGAAGACTTTGAGAAAAGCTATGCAGAGGTGACAGACGTTTTCCGTAGGGCCCTTGGAGCTGAATTTAAGAGGCAGTTGGCTGGGCCTGCCCCACGGGTTGGAATCAATGATTCAAGTTCTAAAGGGGCCATGAAGGAACGGGCGATAAAAAATGCTTTTGCACCTAAAGCACTAAGGTAGAAATAAATGGCAATTAATTTAGTTACACAGTTTCTTCCACATGTGGATGAAATGTTTTACACAGAGAGTAAAAAGTCACTCCTGACAAACCAGGATTTTTCATGGACAGGAGCGCACACAGTGAAAGTACATAAAGTAAACACTGTGAGCATGAATGATTACGATAGGGCCGGATCAGGAAGCAATGATTCAAGATACGGGGCACTCGGCAGCGTAGGCAATACGCTTGAAGAGTTTACATTGAAGAAAGACCGTTCCTTTACATTCGTAGTTGATAAAATGGACAGAGACGAAACAGGCGGTGTATTGACGGGAGCGTCGGCCCTTGCAAGACAGCAGAGAGAAGTTATTATTCCGGAGGTTGACAAATATGTCTACGGAGTCATGACTGCCGGAGCAGGAACAAAGCCTACGGCAATCACGCTGACAAAAGATAATATCTATGATGAAATCCTGAAAGGGAATAACGCGCTTGACAACGCGGAAGTTCCAGAGACTGAACGCGTGCTTCTGATTACCCCGGATGTGTATTTGCTGATGAAGAAGAGTCCTGACATTATGATGGTAACGGACATCAGCGAAGAGATGCGGCTGAGGGGCGTAATTGCCATGATTGATGGGATTACGGTCATTAAGGTGCCATCTAACAGGGTGGATGCCAATTTCGGGTTTATGATTGCTCACCCGGTGGCAACAGTTGCCCCTACGAAGCTTGAGGATTACAAAGTACATAGTGATCCACCAGGAATCAGCGGAGAACTTGTGGAAGGGCGCATTGTTTATGATGCGTTCGTACTGGATAACAAGAAGAAAGCTATCTATTATCAGGCTAACAAGCCTGCGGCGTAGACAGTAATCAATAATTGATAAGGATACCCTGGGCGTTTTCTCCTTGCGTCTGGGGTATTTTTGAAGGAAAATTGCATGAATAAATTAGATAAAATGTATAAGAAAGCGCTGCACGACATGAAGGGCAGGGAACAAAGAGAATGGTTTATAAAGGTCAGTTCAAAAGCCGTTCCTGCTTATTTTGACATAGTATCGTACTACTATAACCGCGGCATGGAATGCCCTGATCTGAATACTGAGGGAGGGCAAATGGCTGTAAAGAACTTATTGGAAAGTCTGGATTTCAAAGAAGAGTATCCTAAATGTGAGGCTACTTTTGACATTCTCATGAAATGGTGGGACAAGCCGGCAGTGCAGGACAATAAGGCAAGGTACAGCCCGGAAGCAATAGCTGATCTTGATAGGCTTTTTGGGGGTGAACAATATGAGTATCCGACTTAGAATGGGGACTCCAACAGAGATAAAAAGGACGCTTGCCAGGGTGGCGAATATGGCCTTAAATGGCGAGATTGATACCAAGACGGCAAATACTATCATACTGGCCTGTAATGCGATTCTGGGGGCAATCAGGACGGATGAGCAGCAGAAGAAAATTGACGAATTGGAGGTGTTGCTGAGTGGGATTAAATAGAAACCATGAAGGATATCATGATCCTACGGCCTGTGAAGCTGTCAGGCGTTCACGCAAGCCACGGAAGAAACAACCGCACCTGTGGTATCTGATCGGTGAGGTTGAATCCTTACGGAACACAATTGAGGGTGAACGTGGGACTGTGAGGAATAGACAGAATTGCACTAGTAAAACGACACTAGTAAAACCCTAAAAAACGGCACTAATAAAATACTAGTAGAACATTAGAATCTCATATTTATAAAACGTCAAATTACTAGAAATCCCACAAAACCGCCCTTCCTGCTTCATGATGCTATCTTTATATTTTATAAGATTCTTATCAATTTAAGAAAAATATAAGATTTTCCCCAATGGGTCTTAAAAAATCACAGATATCATGTATACTGTAAGGGAGGTGATGAAAAATGTATAATATTTTAGTTTGTGATGATGATAAGGAAATCGTAGAAGCAATCGAGATATATTTATCCCAGGAAGGCTATCATGTACTGAAAGCCTATGACGGGGCAGAGGCATTGAAGATGCTTGAATCGCAGGAAGTGCATCTGCTTGTACTGGACGTCATGATGCCCAGGCTGGACGGAATCAGAGCCACCCTTAAAATTCGAGAGAACAACAGCATCCCGATTATTATCCTGTCCGCAAAATCTGAGGACGCGGATAAGATTCTGGGACTGAACGTCGGCGCTGACGATTATGTAACAAAACCATTTAATCCATTGGAACTGGTAGCGAGGGTCAAATCTCAACTGCGCAGATATACCCAGCTCGGAGGCAGTGTTAAGGAAAAGTCCGAGCGGGTGTATGAGGTTGGCGGCCTTGCTATTAATGATGATCTGAAAGAAGTTACCGTGGACGGAGAGGTTGTGAAGCTGACACCGATCGAGTATAACATTTTATTATTATTAATGAAAAATCAGGGGAGAGTTTTTTCTATAGACCAGATTTATGAATCGATCTGGAATGAAGATGCAATCGGAGCTGACAATACGGTTGCCGTGCATATCCGGCATATTCGGGAAAAGATTGAGATCAACCCGAAGGAGCCCAGATACCTGAAGGTCGTCTGGGGAGTCGGCTATAAGATAGAAAAACTCTAGGAAGGAGCGCTATGAAAAACTGGTATAAAAAGCCGGTGACGAAAGGGATTCTGCTGCTGCTTGCCCACCTTACGGTAGTTACAGCTGTTCTTGGCATGGTAATCATGCTGGCTTTTTCCGGAAGCAGAGGGAGCGATAGTTTCCTGAAGTCTGCGAGCAAGCCATATGAAGAATCCGCGAGTTTTAAGAATTTAGTATCCAGTGCCACATGGGATGTCATGGAAGGCATTGCTATGAAAAATAATTTTGAGACAGACGGCAAATATAATCCCGAAAAGTTGGTTGATATTATAAACTTTGCGAAGAACGGAGTGATTGACGGGGAGAATGAAAGCGGTCTGGCATACACTCTGGAGGACCTCGTGAACTGGAGCAGCGAGTACACGGAGGAAGGGGCCAGCTACGATGACAATGGTGTGGTTGTCTGCGAGAAGCCGGACGGAACTTATCATTATTATTATATAGGGGAGTTTAAGGCTCTGATTGAGGATAATAAACTGAGGCTGGAAGTCGAAGGAATCACATCTGAAGATTTTATGAAACAGCTGGAAAACGGATATTATACATCGGGTTATTATAATAGTATGGCAATTAAGAATACCGATGGTATCACAGTGTATACGGACTGCTGGACATTCAGCGAGGCACTGAGGGAGAAGTATACGCCGGCAGGGGCTGCGAATATTTTAGAGGTAGTAAATAAGTCGCCGGAGCTCAATGGGAAACTTTCCCGGGTATACGGCTATCTGCAGAACATTCTGAGTACGCTGTCATCCCAGGTTGACAGATACCTTTATTCAGGTGATACATGGGAAGAAGGGAACACGAATTTCATTTACATGTTTGTAGATGAAAGTGCGAAAAAAGTATATACAAATAACAGCCATCTCCGGGATTACGATTCTGTAAAAGAGAATCTGGAACAGATGAAGGCCGGCGGCAGCAATAAGTATTTGATTGTGAGGCCGAAACTGGCAGAGTTTGAAACAAATATGGATATTTCCGCCAACGAATGGCGTTCTATGGTGAAGTCCTACAATTACAGACAGAAGGCAGACTGCATTTTTGCGGCGGCTGTGGATACAAACTTTCCGATACAGGACGCATTTTATGCGGATGCACAGGATTATAATACCTATGCGCCTTATATGAGTTTGGCGGCGGTAGGAAGCACAATCTGCTCCATCTTATTCCTTGCAATCCTGATATGGATGACACTGATTGCGGGAAGGAGCGGACATGACGGAGAAGTCCACCTGAATCTGTTTGACAGGTGGAAGACGGAACTGGGTGCGGCGTTTGTTATCCTGTTATGGCTGATACCTGTCACCTTTTTAGGAAGCATGTGGGGCGGTGTCGGATCACTTTCTAACACATCGGTTTATCCGGATGGCAGCTATTCGTGGGAATTATTTACGGAGATGGCATACAGAGGGTATGGCAGCTATTTAAGTTTATCTGATCTAATATTAACGGGTATACTTACGGCATTCACTACGGCGTGTTTCCTGTTTGGTTACCTGAGCCTTGTGCGCAGAATTAAGGCAGGGACGGTCTGGAAGAACAGCCTGCTGAGGAGCGTTTGTCTGTTTTTAAAAGAGTTCTGGCTGAACCGTAATGTCACATTCCGGGCAGTATTCTCATTGGGGGTCTTTGTGGTAATACACTGGCTGGCAATTGGGGTAAGAGGTTTTTCCGGCTTCTTTATTCTTATGCTGCTGGCAGAGGCGGCCGCCGTATTTTTGGTAGTAAGAGGGGCTGTTTCCAAGAGCAGGATAAAAAGAGGAATCCGGGAGATTGCATCAGGCAACGTGGATTATCAGATCCCGCTGGACCGCCTTAACGGCGGGGACTTGAAGATGGCCGAGATGGTGAATAATATCGGCAACGGCTTGCAGCGGGCCGTGGAAGAGGGCATGAAGAGTGAGCGTCTGAAGACAGATCTGATCACAAATGTGTCCCATGATATTAAGACCCCGCTGACATCCATCATCAACTATGTGGATCTGTTAAAACGGGAGAATTTTAATGACCCGAAGATAAAGGGCTATCTGGATATACTGGAGGCAAAGGCGCAGCGTCTGAAAACACTAACGGAAGACGTTGTGGAAGCATCCAAAGTGAGCAGCGGGAATATTGTTTTGGAATTTATGGACGTCAATCTGGTGGAGATGATCAATCAGACTGCCGGGGAGTTTGCAGAAAAATTCGCGGCAAAGGACCTGGAAATGATTCAAAACCTGCCGGACGGGCCGGCAATGATTCACGTGGATGGAAGGCGGATGTGGCGTGTACTGGAGAATATCTATAACAATGCCGCCAAGTATGCAATGCCCGGAACGCGTGTATATGCGGATCTGTGGGTGACGGAGGAGAATGTAGGCTTCTCTCTGAAGAATATTTCCGAACAGCCTCTGAATATCTCTGCGGATGAACTAACCGAACGTTTTATCAGAGGTGATATCTCAAGAAGCACGGAAGGCAGCGGACTGGGCCTGTCAATTGCAAAGAGCCTGACAACAATGCAGGAAGGAGATTTCAGACTTTATCTGGACGGCGATTTGTTTAAAGTAACGATAGAGTTTCCTCGGGTGAAGTAAAGCGGGGAAGTGTTCAAAGGGGTCAGACCCTACTGCAAAGGGGTCTGACCCCTTTGCGTTCCTTTTTCAGAATATTCTCATTTTTTCTAATATGTTTAGGCTTTTTGAGGATACTGATATTATAAAGTGTACCCAATCAGGAAGTGTTTCTTGCACCATCCGGTGTTTTGCTTTACAATTAGGTAGGAACGAATGATGGTTGATTGAAGAGGTGCTTATGGAATCTTTACAGGATTTACTGGTTGATATTTTAAATATAGATTTTATTCAGGGGATTCTTAGTAATCCCCGTACGAAGGATGGGGTGCTGAAGATTAAGGTGCGGCCGGTGGAAAAGAAGGGAAGCCTTTATTTTCAATTTGAATCTTTCACGGCGACGCAGGCATTTCATGAAAATCTGACGGCGGAGGATGCGGGCAGGCGGATTGTGGAGTATATGGGAGCGTTCCGGCAGCTGCAGATGACGACGAGGTCAATGAATTATACGGTTCTTGTGAGCAAGAAGGGGAAACTTACGATTCAGAGGAAGAGGCAGGCTGCGGAGGTGAAGGCACCGGAATTATCACATAACAGAAGTAAGAAGTATATTGTTCAGGAGGGGACGGTGGTTCCGTTTCTTCAGGATCTGGGGGTGATGACCGGTGATGGGAGTGTTGTCAGAGCCCGGTTTGATAAGTTTCGGCAGATTAACCGTTTTCTGGAGTTTATTGAGGATATTCTGCCTCAGCTTGACCGGGGGCGTGAGCTTACTATTCTGGATTTTGGCTGCGGAAAGTCTTATCTGACGTTTGCGATGTATCATTACCTGCACGAAATGCAGCAGTATGATATACGCATCATCGGCCTTGACCTGAAGCGGGATGTGATTGAGAACTGCAATCGGCTGGCGGAAAAGTACGGTTATGATAAACTGCAATTTCTGGAGGGGGATATTGCGGATTATGAAGGCGTACAGTCTGTGGATATGGTGGTAACGCTCCATGCCTGTGATACGGCGACGGATTATGCGCTGGCCAAAGCCATTGGCTGGAACGCAAAGGTGATTCTTTCAGTCCCCTGTTGTCAGCACGAATTGAATGGGCAGATGGAAAACAGGGAGCTGGCTCCGGTCATGGATTATGGACTTTTAAAGGAACGGTTTGCCGCTCTGGTGACAGACGGGCTGCGGGCAAAGTATCTGGAGGCTTTCGGATATGCCACACAGGTCTTGGAATTTATCGATATGGAGCACACGCCGAAGAATATACTGCTGCGTGCGGTGAAAACCGGTAAAAACAGTACTGCTGCAGAAGAAAAAATCAAGGAATGTGAGACATTGCTTCATGTGAATCCGATACTGGGAAGGCTGCTGCATCCGGATGTGGAATGAGAATGGGAGTTGGGATAATCTTGTTGCTGTGCACGCCCGCAGAGTGTGAACAGTAACATAATCTTTTTTAATAAAGGGGACTGACAAATGAAAAAAAAGAGGTGGATAAAAGCGGGCATTCTGGCGGGCGTGTTTCTTATCGCAATTGTCATAAGCAGTCTGCTGACAAACAGAGGGACGGCCGATTTGACGGTTGACTTGGGTGAGCCTTCTTTGCCGCGGATATCTTTTACGGTACAGGGCAAAAATGTAAATGCGCTGGCCGGTTATGTCAATGAAATGGATATTACCGCTATGCGGGATACGATAACTCCGCTGGAAGAAAACGGAACGCTTCAGATGGCAGTAGATACGGATGGCAATGTAATACAGGAAATTCATTATGAGGTATACTCACTGGACGGGGAAGAGATTTATAAAAAGGGTGAGATTAAGGATCTGTCAGACACTGCAATACAGCTGGATCTGAATGGTGCTCTGGCGGAAGAGATATCGGAAGCTGTTCTAAAGGTCACACTAAAGGTGGAAAAGCAAAACATTTATTTCTATACAAGAATTGAGCGTCCGGATGATCTTGCTGTCGGAGAATGCCTGAATTTTGCAGAAGATTTTCATACCAAGACATTTGACAAAAAAAATGCGTCCGATCTCAGCACATATCTTGAGCCCAACGAAGAAGGAGATAATACGACCTTTCAGACGGTAACAATTCACTCCAGCAGTTCGCAGCTGACATGGGGAAACCTGGCCCCCGAGATTTCCAGTGACGTAGAATGGAGCATCAAGGAGAGCAACAGTGTATATACCTCTCTTCTGGCGAAGTATCAGGTAACATGTGTGGGGGATGGGGAAGAGGTCGAAACATACAATATCAAGGAATTCTTTCGGGTGAGATACAGTGGAGATGAATTATATTTGCTGGATTACAACCGAAGTATGAACCAGGTATTTAATGGCAATAAAAAAGTTTTAAACGAAAATGGTATCCTGCTTGGTATAGCCTCATCTAATGTGCCGTACGAGACGAACAAAAATGGCACAATCGTTTCTTTTGTACAGGAAAGGGACCTTTGGACATACAACCAGGATGCGGATGAGCTCTCATTGGTGTTCAGCTTTGCAAATAAAGAAGGACATGACGTTCGCAGCAGGTATGATCAGCATGAAGTACGGATCATCAGTGTGGACGACAACGGCAGTACGGCATTTGCAGTTTATGGATATATGAACAGGGGAGAGCACGAGGGGGAAGTCGGTGTTGACGTGTATTATTTTGACATCGACAAAAATGCGGTGGAGGAAAAGGCATTTATTCCAAGCAACAAATCTTTTGCCATTGCAGAAGACGAGCTGGGGAAGATGGTGTACTACAGTCATGAGCGGCAGATGCTCTATGTACTTGCTGGCGGAAAGCTGTACCAGGTAGATCTGGATAATAATAAGCAGGAAGTCCTTGCAGAGGATCTGGCGGAGGGGCAGTACACTGCATCCGATGACGGACACATGCTGGCTTATCAGACGAATGGGTCATTGGAAGAAGCTACGGAGATCAGAGTGCTCAATCTGAAAAACGGAAAGGAAAATATTGTGGAGGCAAAAGACGGAGAAACGATCCGTCCGCTCGGATTTGTGTCCAGCGACTTTATATATGGATATCAGAGGCCGGCAGATAAAGGCAGAACGGTTGCCGGGGAGGATTTGCTTCCTATGTATGCGCTGGAGATCCGGGACAGTAAAAATAAAGTTGTAAAAACCTATTCTGTGGAAGAAACGTATATTTCCGATATCTTTGTTGAAGAAAACCTGGTGACGCTGAATCGGGTCACAAAATCAGGAGACACATATACGGGAACGAAACAGGACTATATCAGCAATAATGAAGTAAGAAAAGAGAGCAATATCACACTGGAATCTTATACCACAGATTTAAAAGAAAAGCAGATGAGGCTCACATATGCGGATGGAATTGAAGACCAGTCACCGAAGATTCTGAGGCCGAAGCAGGTCATGTTGGATGAAGCAGTGAGAATTGCCTTTGACGGGAAAGTAAAAGCAGATAAATATTATGTATATGGCATGGGAGAGCTGATTGAAATTTACGACAAGGCGGCGTATGCAATTCAAAAGGCGGAACAGGTATCGGGCGTAGTGATATCTTCGGATCAGTCATATATCTGGGAAAAGGGCAACCGGGATCTGGTATACTACACAGAAGCACAGGCATTTAAGCGGGCCGATGATCAATCCTCTTTTGATGCTTGCGAGGAACAGATGAAGCAGTATCATGCAAAAAGGGTGAATCTGACGGGGTGTTCTTTGGATCAGGTGCTCTACGTTATTAATAAAGGCCTTCCTGTAATCTCAATGACAGATTCCAGCCACGCCATTCTTCTGACTGGATACAGTACGACGGATGTCACGTATATTGATCCGGACAGCGGGGAGGAGAATACCGTCAGCGTAAATGATATGGAGACAATGACGGCGGGAAGCGGCAATACATTTATAGGATATGTGAAGTAAACAAAAATGTAATATTAGAAGTAGAAAAAGGACCATTTTCCGGAAAATATATCTCCGAAGATGGTCCTTTGCAGATTTAAAAATAACACGCTTT
Source organism: Eubacterium sp. BIOML-A2 (assembly GCF_009680135.1). Classification (NCBI taxonomy): domain Bacteria; kingdom Bacillati; phylum Bacillota; class Clostridia; order Eubacteriales; family Eubacteriaceae; genus Eubacterium; species Eubacterium sp. BIOML-A2. The sequence continues at coordinate 56,662 of NZ_WKZK01000010.1, read as the reverse complement.
ATATTACGCTGTTCTGAAAATTGTGTGCCGATACTTGTTCAGTGCGGTATATACGATCATTCCAAGGACTCCGCAGGATATGACTTCCCCGATGCCTACGGTCAGCATCATAAAAGGAATCGGGAGCGGTACCTGGTATCCGTAGCGAAGGACAAACGGTACGATCAGTACATTAGCAAGAATGGGAGGCAGGGGGGCAAGAAATCTGCTTTTGCGGCGCAGCTGCCATGTAAAGACGGCGCCAATCAAAGTGGCAAGACTGCCAAAAATAATGTCCGGCAGAATACAGCCTCCAAAGATGTTGCTGATCAGGCATCCGATAAACAACCCGGGGATGGCAGCAGGGGTAAACACCGGAAGAATTGTCAGGGCTTCGGAAATACGAACCTGCACCTCTCCATAACTGAACGGCGCAAACACAATGGTCAGCACCACATAGATCGCAGCGATCATCGCTGCCTGTGCTGTGAACAGCACTTTTTTGCTCTGTGAATCTTTCATTATTAAATTCTCCTTTAGTTTTGTTTTACGAGTGGAAGGTCTCGAACACTCGGTTTGATTCAGCCCATAAGACCTTATTTTTCAGGGCTGGGAACGATTAGTAGTATAGCATGGGGGAAAGCTGAAATCAAGAAAAGTACAAAAAAAGTACAAAATTGGAATATGCAGCAGGAAGTTTTTAAAATAAGTGCCGGGTAGTCGCTTTTGAGGCGCCCGGCATGTATTATGAAAAAGTTTATTTGATTTTGGTATGTTTATAGAGTGTTATGAAGCCTCATTTTGCGGACTTTTTCATGATTTCTGTTTATCAGGTGTTACCTCTGATTATAGAATTGTGGTGTATGCACTTTTCAAAATAGTTCGAAGTAAGTCTGAAAATGAATAGGGTTTAAGTGGTGCATAGAAAATAGATACTTAATAAAAAGCTGTATTATAAAGAGAGAAGTGTATTATTTCTTCTGCTCATTCTCCATGTATCTTCTGGCTTCTTCATATTGTTCATCTATGGACATTTTTATAGCTTTTTTGAGTGGTATTTTATTTAAATATTGGCGGAATTCTTCCTCCAATTTCATAAGTGGATCATCAGCGGGAACTTTTTTAATTTGAATTTCTTTATCGGCAAACATTCTAATTGCTTCAACGAAACCTTCTTGTTTGGCTTGATTGTATTCGGTTTCGGGTGAGTTTTCCAATAGCGATTTTATTCGCTCTAATTCGGTCTGAATATCATCTTCACAATCCAAGTATTTGTCATAGTCCGTGCGTAAAAGAATGCGTGATGTCTCCAGTTTTCTGATACAATCATTAACTGCTTCTAGTAATTCTTCTATTTCACTACTTAGCATGGGACGTAGTTGGTAAGCCTCTTTATTTATATTTACAATCATATTATATAATAAATCAGAGATTAATCTTGATATATAATTGATTTCGTAAGAATTTATCAAAGGCTTGTAATGTGTAGCATATATTATATCGGCTATTTTTTTTGTATTAGGGTGCGAAAGTATAGCATCTACAAAGTTATTTATATGACTATCGGCTAAAAGATCAAGAGCCTCTTCTGAAAAATAGTCGTAAAGACTTTCATGATTTTTTCTCTTATCTTTATAACCTGTTCCAAATAAATAATCTAGAGAAACATTATATTTGTTTGCCGTATTTACAGCAATATCTATATTTGGACATCGTTCATTTCTTTCATACATACTAAGAGTATTCCTTGTTATGCCGATTAACTTAGCCGACTGTGCTTGGGTAAGGTGCCGCTCATTTCGCAATTCTATTAATTTTTCCCCAAAAGATTTAACAGTATATGACACATTAGCGTGCTTCTCTAAATTTTTTGAGCCTTTTTTTGTTACATCCATAGTCTTATCCTCCATACTGATATTTTTGAAGATCAAATTTGTTGCATTGGTAAATATATGGTAACAAAATATTGCAAATATAAAAATGTTACTTTATAATTGCTATTGTAACAAATGATTGCAATGATTACAAGCGTTGTATAAATAATGATAAACGGAAAGAGAGGTAGTTATGAAAAACAGAACGGTAACAGCAGTGGTAGGAGAATCACGATTGATGGACACAGAGGAATTAAGAGCCTACACCAACTTGGGGCGTAATAATGCCATGAAACTTGGTGAGGAGATTGGCGCAAAAGTCCAGATTGGACGCAGGGTACTATGGGACAGGCGAAAGATTGACGAGTATTTCAATTCACTGACGGGGGTAAAATAGGGAATGCAAAAAAATAAGCATAACAGAGTACATATAGGGAATCGGCCCGGCAAGGCAGATTATCCAATAGCAAGTCTCCTGCCTGTAGGCAAGGAAAACGCAATATCCACTGCTGATCTAGTCAAGCTGAGTGGATGCAGTTCCTCACGGAAACTACAGCAGCATATAGCCTATGAAAGGAACCACGGTGCAATTATCTGCAGTGGTTCAGGGAATGGCTACTGGAAACCAAAGGACAGGCAGGAGATAGTAGAGTTTTGCCGAATAATGGATGCAAGGGCAAGAAACACATTTGCGGCAACGAGAAGTGCTAAACAGGCACTAAAAGAACCAGAGGGGCAGCAGGATTTTATAAGATAACAAGGGGCGGGTGAATAATGGCAGAGGCAATGAAGGATTGGGCTTTAAAGTATGCTGAAATCGGGCTGGCAGTGTTCCCGTTGAAGCCAAAGGATAAGCGACCGGCAACAGAGAATGGATGTAAGGCAGCTACTATAAATAAACAACAGATAGAAGCATGGTGGGACAGATACCCGGATTATAATATCGGAATAGCAACAGGGAGCGTTTCAGGTGGCTTGGTGGTGATTGACTTGGATGTGGACGAGGAAAAGGGCGTTAATGGATATGAGAGTCTGACAGCCTGGCAGAAGGAAAACGGAGAATTGCCGGAAACCTGGACAAGCATCACTGGTCGCGGAGGATATCACTACATATATAAAGATGGAGCCACCAACCGAAACAGAGCAGGACTTTATGATGGCGTTGACATCCGGGGAGAAGGTGGCTACATAGTAGCACCACCCAGCATACACCCAAATGGTCGTCAGTATGAATGGGAGCAGGGGCCGGGGGATTGTGAAATCGCCCAGGCAGACAATAGAGTTATGAACTTCATTATGGGGCCTGCACCAGAGGACTGGGAGAAACAGACTTTCCAGGAGCCGGAAGTGATACCAAAGGGGGAGAGGACAAACAGTATGATCCGGCTGATTGGGAGCCTAAAGGCAAAGGGCCTTGATGATGGAGCCATAAAGGCAGCAGTTAGGGCCGAAAATGCAAAGAAGTGTATCCCGCCGATCACGGATCAGGAACTTGAGAAGACAGTATTCCCGGCGTTGAAACGGGGATGGAAAACTGAGAAACCTTATACTGCGATACATGATAATGGAAAATTCCGGCAGCAGAAAAACTATAGTCTTGAAATGTTAACGATGAAAGAGGTTGAAGAAAAAAGTCCTGAGTGGCTTATTACAGACTACATACCAAGATATCAGATCACAACGCTTGCCGGGGATGGGGGCGCAGGAAAGACAACTATATGGTGCGACATAGCGGCAGCGGTTAGTAGTGGGAATCCTTGTTTTCTTGAGGCCGGAATCCCGGAAGACTTTTCCAAGGCAGATCCGGGAACAGTTCTTTTCTTTTCATCAGAAGATTCGGCAGAGTATACGTTGCGTAGCAGGCTGAGAAAGGCTGGAGCCGCATTGGAGAATATACATTCCATCAGCCTGAAAGATGAACGGTTTTCTGATGTAAAGTTCGATAGCCCGTTTCTTGAAAGACTGATTGAACATTATCGTCCAAAGCTGGTAATATTTGATCCGATTCAAAGTTTTATACCGCCAGACATCCAGATGGGACAAAGAAATGCCATGAGATCATGCTTGAATCCTTTGATTGGTTTGGGCGAAAAATACGGGACTACTTTCCTTGTGATTGTTCATGCAAATAAACAGAGCGGTGTTTATGGTCGGAAAAGGATAGCAGACAGCGCTGATATCTGGGATATATCCAGAAGTGTATTAATGGTGGGAGATACTCCGGAAAAGGGTGTTCGCTATCTGTCACATGAGAAGTGTAATTATGGCATGACGGGTGATACGGTACTTTTCTCCATTGAAAATGGCAGTATTATAAACAAAGGCTATACAGAGAAGAAAGACCGGGAGTTTGTAAGCGAGAATTCATTTATTGTCCAGCAGAGGCCGCAAAAGGAAGAGGCGAAAGAGTTTATATTGTCATTCCTGAGTGATGGTGAAAAAGAGGTTGCGGAACTGGATGAGATGGCAGCGGCGCAAAGTATAACCAAGAATTCATTAAAAAATGCCAAAGCCGAATTAAGGAAAGAAGGTAAGATAAAATACCGTAATTTTGGCTATGGGAGTGACCGTAAATATTTCATTTCTCTTATACCCAGTGAAAAAGTCAACGAGTAAATAAAAAACATAGTATTTATAAGGGTTTGAGATACTAGAGGGGGGTCAACGAGTAAAGCGAGTAAAGGCTATTTACTGGAGGGGGGCCTCTAGTAAATGGAGCCCTTGTAAACAGGGCGTTTGCCCTTTACTGGTTGACCGGTGGCCCGGGTATATGAGAATCAACGAGTAAGGAGAGGAGCCAACGAGTAAGTGAGCGTGAACATATTAGCAGATTTTAAGGAGAATGGTATTGATAAAAATGAGCCACATATTGTGCTGTATACAGATAATGAGTATGAGGCAGGCATGATTATAAAGGCGAAACTGGAGGAGAGAGGCTGTAAGGTTGAATCTCTGATTGTGGTTGAAGGAAAATGGACGCTGGTGCAACTTCATGATATGGCTAATTATGGTACTGGAATAGAAAAGGTACATCCCCGGCTGTTGTATGTGTCTGGCGACATGTTGCAGTATCTGAACGGATTAAGAAACAGGCCGGAAGAAGTGGCACAACTAAAAAATGAAATCAGGAGAAGGGCAAATGGACAGAAAGGAAACAGGGAAGCGCAGTAGGAATAAAGGTAAAGCAGGAGAACGCGAGCTGGCAGGAGTATTAAGGGATTATGGATATGATTGCAGGAGAGGGCAGCAGTTTTGCGGCAGCAATGGGGACGCTGATGTCGTTGGTCTTCCTGGAATACATATCGAGTGTAAGCGGACGGAGCGGTTAAGCCTGTATGATGCAATGGGACAGGCTGAAAGGGATTCACGTAGAGAAGAGATACCAGTAGTTATGCATCGTAGAAACCATTGTGAATGGCTTGCGATCCTTCCTCTTGATAACTTCATGGAGATTTACAGAGAGTGGGAGGCAGGCCAGATGCAAAAATAAAAGAGCTTGCCACAAAGGACAAGCCCACAGCCTTAAAAACCTAACATTTATTGTAAAGGAGTGGGCTGTATATGTCAAATGAACACCGGGTGAACCCCGGCAATTTTCAAAACGAACTACGGAGGAACAACGGGGAATTTCAAAATAAGCAAAGAGGAAGCAGTGAGAACTTTCCAGTTGAACCATTGGTGAACAACACAAAATTACAGGTTGAACCGAGAGCGAACCGTGAAAAATTTTCTGAAATGACTGGGAGGGGCGGTCTGAAAAGTTCCGATAAAATTCATCAGACCGCATGCCCTCCAATCCTCACACAAAATTCCGAATACGAACAAAAAAGTGGTACATCTGCGGAGACGATGGAAGATCCCCTTTTCCGATCCAATGAGCAGTTAGTCGCGTTGATCCGGGCCAGTATAGATGAAGCTGACAATATGCTGCAGCTATGGCAGCAGAACCAGCGGTTTGTAAAAATGATGGCTGTGAAGTTTACGTGCCGTGCTGAATTAGATGATCTTATGCAGGAGGGATATATTGCTTTGTGTGAAGCTGTCCGACACTATGACCCGGAGAAGGGAGTTGTATTTATCACTTATGCTGCGTTCTGGATCAGACAAGGTATGCAACGATATATTGAGAATTGTGGTAATGTGGTGCGTATTCCTACACATGCCCGGGAATGGATGCACAAATATAAGAGGATGGAAGCAGAGTACCGGAAATATTACGGCACCACTCCAACGGATCAGGTATTGTGTGCGCTCCTGGGGATCAGCCAGGAGAAACTAAAGTCCATCAGAGAAAGTATAGGAATGGGGCAGATTTGTAGCCTGAATGAACCTTTAGGGGATGAAGAAGGCGAACTGACTGTAGAGGACTCTGTTGGATCAGGTGAGGAGCTGGAAGGGGATATAATCGGCCGGCTGGACTACCAAGGCATGAAGAAACAGCTCTGGGAAGCGGTGGACAGCCTGCCAGGGATTCAATCGGATGTAATACGCTGCCGGTTCCTGGATAGCAAAACTCTACAGGAAATAGGAGAGAAGTATAATCTTTCACGGGAGGTAGCACGGAGTTATCAGGACAAAGCTATGCGGGAATTAAGAAAGCCCAGCAGGAGCCGGAAGTTCAGAGGGTACTATGAAGAATATATTGCGGCTGCATCAATTCATCATATAGGGCTTGAATCTTTCCGGCGTACATGGACAAGTGAGGTTGAGAGGGATGCCATTGGAATATGGTGACGTTCCGAACGTTCGGAAACCGACGAATGCGAACGGTATTTATTTGTTGGGATCTGGCAGCAGGCTACATTGTGCTGAATCCCCCCTAAAATAAAATGCAGGAAAGCCTATAGTAGACCGGTTGTGGGGATTCAGATAATGCACGGGCCGCATATATGGGGGTGTGGTATTGAAGACAAAGAGAAGCCCCCCGACCCTTCCAGCACCGATTTAAACGTGATAGGAACCGGAGTGGGTAACTGTTTCCAATGGTGCAGCACTCTGAAAATATTTTTTCCATCTCAATCTAAGAATAAACTCGAATACTATTTGAAGTGTTGCAATAATAGATTGGGGACAGGATCAAGACATTCGAGATCCCCTAAAAGGGACGTTGCAATGTTGTATACTTAGTATTTCGTATATTTACAAAACAAAGGAGCGGAGAATGAGAAGCTATATTGATGTAAAGGATTGCATAAAGCTGGGCGCGAGGAACATGACTGCCGCCATAGCAAAGATAAACGGAAAAGAGTACAACATACAGTTCACGAAGCAGAGGACAGGATTTGGTGAAAAGCTGTTTCTTGTTTGCCCGAAGTGTGGCAGCAGGCGTACAAAGCTATATCTGTATGGAGATGGGCTTCTGTGCCGGGAATGCTATCCGTTTCCGGTTTATGACAGAATTAAGAATGTATCTATCGGCAGCTATAACTATATTTCCTACAGGATGCTCGGGCTTGCAAGGCGTGAACGAATTCCGATTAAGTTCCCGTTCCATTATCTTGAATATGAGAAACCAAAATATAAGCAATTTGATAAATGGCACATGACAATTACAAAGCTACAGGCATTGGAGAACATGAGGAACCAGGCTATATTTTTCGGTAAGAAGTATTCACGGGCGACAATTAACAGTATCTTTGAAGAGCGGAACCTATATCTGTATGTCTGTGATCTGTACGATCTGGAATTGTATTTCTATGATTGGGATGTTGGTTTCTTGAAATATCCGGGAAATGAGCCAGAGGTCAAGCCAACCGGTATAATGAGTCAGGCAAGTAAATACCAGAGAGCGGTGTTGGGACGGCATCGTTAAGCGGGATAGAGGTAATTCGGACATGGTTACGTTCATGTGGAAATAAATCACTTTTAGGTGAGGTTTTGGTAAGGTATGTGGAAGTGATCATCGTTATCACATAATATGAGCTGATATGGTATGGCTATGTCTGCATAAAGGAGGAAAACATGAGATTAAATGTGAATAGATATAAAGAACTATTGGAAAGTAAGAATTTGGATGAACTGGACATTGAGAGGAAAACAGGACTTTCGATGAGTACAATTAACTGGATATTTGAAAATGAGTATCTGGAGATAAGCACGCTGGAGCGGCTGGCTGATGTTGTAAAGTGTGGTACAAAGGAGATTGCTCTGCCAGATCATAACAACATTGAGAATGTCATTGAATGGCAGCGAGACAGTAAGACCGCTACGGTGAGCCTAACACAGGGCAGAACCATTACAAGAGTGATGAAGCTGGCTGAGAGCCGCCCGGAGGAATGCCGGATCATTGCAGAGAATAAAGATGGCAGCATTTGTGCCAGGGTTCCGGTAGGATGGATAAGAATAAACCCGGGAATGAACTTGAATGAGGAACAGAGAGAAAAACGGGCTGATCGGATGCGCTGCAATATTTTGAACAACGATTATAGTCGTGGTGAAATGGGATAAAATCAATTTAAATGCCTTTAGGGTAGAAATATAAGGCTAAAGGTTTAAAATGGCTTTTTAATAAGAATTGCATGGAATAGTGTTGGACATTGATAATTTGCATATTAGGGGGATATGAAACAGGCTGTTATATACTTGATAGAACAGCAGCGGGATGCTTCTGCTTTTATATCTTAAAAATATTCTTCATTTTCTGAGTCCCTAAAAGGAGTATCTTGACAAATATGAGATTCTAAAAAGGTTATTCCGACATTTCCGACGCCCTAAAAGGGAAAATAAAACCGCCCTCAATCCTGATGGTCGGGGGCGGCAGTGGGTTAAATATTCAATTGTCCGAAGTCGATTGACAGGTCTTCATAGATGCCTGCTTTTACGGAATCGGAGAAAGTATAGTCCCCTGTATCCTCAGATTCAAAATTATAAACCAAAATACGGTTCTTCTCAGGATCGACTATCCAGTATTCCCGTACACCGGCAGTACGGTATTTGAATAATTTAGTTAAATAGTCTATGCGCTTACTGCTTGGTGATACAATTTCAATAACCCAGTCAGGCGCTCCCGTGCAACCTTTATCCGTTAATTTGTCAGGGTCACAGATTACGCTGATATCCGGTTCTACGTATTTCGTATCGTCTTCATTGAGAAATACGGCAAATGGGGCAGGAAACACTTCACAAGGTCCACCTTTAGAGTGGATATAGTTACCGATTGTTCTATCAAGGTGATGTAATATTCTTTGGTGGGTAGTACTTGGTGGGGCCATATAATAGATCTGCCCGTCGATCAGTTCGGCACGTACCCCATCAGGCAGGGCATAGATATCTTCGATGGTGTATTCTTTCTTCTGGTTTGGTAATGACATGATAACACATCCTCTCATGAAATAGTATTGACGGAGTGGCAGTGGTTATTCAGAGATTTCCGAGGCCCTAAAAAGGAATCTGGTTTCGCTCACTTTTGAGCTTTATTCAGTATCGCGTTCCATTCGTTCATCAATAGCCTTTTTAATGTAACCGTTGACTGATTCCCCTGTCATATCTGCATGTTGGCGTACTGTTTCTTTGTAACCCTTTGGGACAACGAGATTAATTCTTTCTCTATTTTCAGACTGCCACTTATTTTTATAGTCTGTTTTTCCTGCCAAAAGTATCACCTTCTTTCATGGGGGGCGCTCTGATAATGGAGACACCTTTTCTATTATGGTTAGATTATAACATTAATTTCAATCGTGCACAAGATACAAAATAGCCAAATCTTGCACACGATATTTGTGTATAATGTCAATTGAAAACATATCGTGTACACGATATAATATAATCAAGATAAAGGTAAGGCAAACGAACAGCCCGAAAAGCTGTGAAGCTGAAAACCATATACCTGTGAGTGAACAATAGAGGGATCAATAGCCAGGAAGATGATTCAGCCGGATGCCAGACCGGTATCAACAATAAATAAAAGCAACCGGGGAAGCCGAAAGCCCCCACAAACTTTGAGCCATATACTTGTGAACGGTCTGGAGATGCAGTAATAGTCAAGAAGATGCTCAAGGGATTGCACTGGAAAGGAGATTTTACAATGACAGAGAGAATGATTGTCAACCGCGTAAGAAAGCTGAAAGAGCTGGAAGCGCAGCAGAAGGAGATTGAGGAACAGATTGAGGCACTGAAAGCGGAGATCAAAGCAGACATGCAGAGGAAGGATCTGGAGGAGCAGAAGGCCGGGGATTATATGGTAAGGTTCACAACGGTTATCTCAAACAGATTTGATGGTAAAGCATTCAAAGCGGATCATGCAAAGCTGTATGACCAGTACATCAGGACAACGGAGAGCAGAAGATTCTCCATCGCATAAAAAATAGCCCTTGCCAGTGCTGCGAACACTGACAGGGGCGGCATAGCCGGAGCTACACTATAAAGCAAATACATAGTAGCATAATCCCGGTGGGAAGGGCAAGAACAAATTGAATTTGGATAATTTAGAGAAACTTATAAAATACCATCCATACCATATCTGTACTTTTGCTGACTTTGCAAATGTAACGCAGGATTTGTTAGAAGTGGCATTAAAGGGAGAGGAGGAGCTTGAACCGGTAGAAGTTAGGAATATTTCGGAATATGTACAAGTTCCGTATCGGGTCTTGACCTGTAAAAAGATGATTATGTTAAGCAAGGATAGGTACCGCCACCGTATTATGTTTGAAGAGCTCTACGAAAAGCTATTTGAAATATGGGAAGCAGCGGAAAATGGGAGCAAAGAAGCCGCCAGCTATAAGCGATATAATTATAAGCATTTGGTAACACTCGTGGCAGACTTTCAATATCGGGGAGCAGTTACTTATTGTCGTTATTTGGGAGTCAAAGAAATGATGGAACAGTACCTGTTGTTTATACGATGCGAAATGCGAAAACCAAGAGGAAGGGAGATTCCGACATGAGTAACGAAGAATATAGGCGGAAAAGACGATATAAAGCCAAAGGGGCAAACGATGTTGTTGCTGATCTTGATGAAAGAAGGTGCTGAGTATGCAAAATGAAGGATATAGGCAATGCATAGTACAAATGCTTTATCTAATGGATAAGGAAGAAGATAACGAGGTTCTGGAAGAGATATATACCATTGCACGCTACCATTATATTAAAATGGCTCCTGACAGAAGGAAGCAAATTGATAAGTGTAGAGGTATAGTATTCAGGATCATAGCCGGAATGGATGAAGAGCGCGTCAGGCAATTATATAACGTATTAGTTGGACATTACAGATTTTCGGGGGAGCGGTGCGGTGACATCGGCCCCCTGGGAAGCAGCCGCCATAAATAAAAATATGATTGATAAGTTAGTGGGAGGATTAATTTATGGTTGAATATATAAAACTTAAACCCGGTGATGAGCTGTGGAAAGCTGAAATCCTTAATGAACAAACACTTTTCGGAATGCTTACCGATGAGCAGTTTTCTAAAATCGAAGATGGGAGGTGCATGGAATTAAAGGGAGTCTGCTTCATGCAGAGGCCGCCATTTTACGGAATATCCCCTCAAATAGACTATGAAAAGAACACGCCCTATATAGAATTGATTGAGAGCTTTGATGTAAATTATCTTATGCAGGAAAGGGGGTGCGAAGCTGTATTTAACAGCATTGATTATGCTGACCAGATTGTAGACCTACATAAAATGATTGGGCGGTTTAGCAGGGACATAGAAATTGTTAAGAAATTGATGGACAGGAGGGGCACTACATGGCGAAGCTGACACCAATTAAGGCGATCAGAGCAAAGTGCCTGGATTGCTGCAATGGTCAAATGAAGGAAGTCAGGCTTTGCACTGTTGAGAATTGCGCGTTACACGAGTATAGGGACGGACACAGACCGAAAGGCGAAGAAGTTACCATCGGAGATGTTTTCGCTGAAAAATCGTGAGATAGGGCAACAATTTTTTTCAAGATTAATGCATTGGGGCTGTTCAGACCTTAAGGAAAGAAGGTGAATTCTATGAAAGCCGATATATTGGAACAAATGTACCGGTACTATGTACAAATGCCGCGCTATAAGGAACTGCGAAAGATATATGACTATGACATTCCCAAGGCCCGGCGCGATGATCTGGAAAACAGCATGGGAGCAGAGAACTATTCGAAAGCCCAGGAGATGGCCTTCTCTATATCTGATCAGGCTGAACGGGTGGGATTCATACTTGGATTCCAGATCGGATCAAAGCTCATGTGCGAGTCTATAGGAGAATGGGAGGTGGACGAATGACCGGAAAAGCAAAAACCCCAAGGGTGCGGCAACACCCAAGGGGCAAAAAATAAGCATAACCCAATACACACAGTACGGGCTATATTGATTATATACCGTCATATAGCCCATTTGCAAGACAAGATTCACCTGCTGCCAGGCAGCAGTGAGAGAAAGGACGGTTATATGTCAAGAATTGGAAATATATACACAGAATCATACAGCAAATCATCGGCTGCCATATCAGCGGATGGCAAATTGTCTGAAACGATCCAGGAAGAAATCGTGGACAGGATCGGGGAGCCAGCCAGCATGACGAAGGAATCTGTAGCAGATTTAATTTATGCCGGGAGCAGTTATGGACAGAAAGCAGGATTTGAGAGCGGTTTTAACTATGCAATAGCCCTGATATTTGAAAGCCTAATGAGTTAGGCGGTGGTTATATGGCAGTCGATAAAAGAGGCAGGAAATTACCAAAAGGAATACAGCAAAGGTATACTGACTATGAGGGGCGTTTCATGTACAAGGGAGAAAGATATCTGGTACATGGTGCGACAATTACGGAAACACAAAAGAAAATGACTGACTTAAAGTACAAACTGCAGCACGGCCTGTTTGTAGAAAGTAGCAAAACCACCCTGGATGAATGGTTTGAAACCTGGCTGAATGTTTATAAGAAGAATAAACTCAAAAAAGGAACTATTTCGACATATAAGAAACAATATAGTTACATGGTGAAGGGCAAAATAGGCAAAAAGTATATTACCGATATCAGAGGTGAGCACATACAAACTCTTTACAATGATCTGGTTGAAGAGGAGTACGCTGTTTCCAGTATCAAAATAGTAGCGGCTATTCTAAGTGGATGTTTTAAGCAGGCCTTTAAAAATGGACTTATTGAGCGCAATCCTGTAAAGTTGGCAGAAGTACCAAGTGATAAGGAAGAGCATATCATAAAAGCAATGACCAAGGAAGAACAACACATGTTTATGGAATATGCAAAAGACAGCTATCTTTTCAATTTCTATTCCATGTTACTTAGAACTGGATTGCGGAACGGTGAGCTGCGGGGGCTTAAATTTTCTGATATTGACAAGAAAAAGAGAGTGATTCATATTCGCAGAACATTAAAATATGAGGAGGGGGAAGGATATTATGAGGATACACCAAAAACCAAGTCTTCCCGGAGGGACATTCCATTAACCCGGGATGTTGAAAAACTATTGGATGCACAAAAGTACTACTGGGGAGAGAAGATCGTAAATATAAGGAGGTATGTATTTTGCACAGAAGAGGGGAAGCCGTTAAGCCGGGATCGGGTGCAGTATGAAATTGACCGCATAATAAAGCAGATCAACCAAAGCGGAAATGAGTTTGAGCGTATAACACCTCACGTATTTCGGCACACATTTGCAACAAGGGCCATTGAGTCAGGCATGAAGCCGCAGACGCTTAAGGCGATTATGGGACATAGCTCATTGTCTATGACAATGGATTTGTACAGCCATGTAATGCCGGACACGAAAGCGACAGAAATGGAATTGATAGCAGTAGCATTTTAACGGGGCAGGCCAGCGGGTCTGCCTTTTTGTTAACATTTAGAATAGTACAAAAAAAGTACAAAATTGCATGGTTAATGATAAACAGCGATAAAAAAACAACCCCGCACAAACCAGCGTTTTTGCAGGGGAATAAACAATCATAAACTTATATAAATAGGTAGCTATATAAGTTTTGTTTTACGAGTGGAAGGTCTCGAACACTCGGTTTGAATCAGCCCATAAGACCTTATTTTTCAGGGCTTTGGAACGAGTAGTAGTATACCACATGGCATGGAGAAAATCAAGAAATACCCAGGACGAAAACCTGCTAGCACAATTTCGTACAACAGTGATTGATAATGCCGCATATATTTGCTACAATTTTATTGGTAGAACATGCAGAAAAAAGAATTAAATATATTGTGCTCATGCATGAAGCAGCAGGATCACTAACAGTAAAGACTTAAAGCAGGATTAGTAGGAGGCGGCATTATGAAATTAGGAATAGTAGGAAGCAATTTTATCAGCGACTGGCTGATTGAGGCGGCCGGGCAGGTACCGGAGGCGGAGATTTGTGCGGTATACTCAAGGAAGCAGGAGACCGGGGATGCATTTGCAGGCAGGCACGGGATACCAAATGTATATACAGATTACGATAAATTTTTGGAATCGGAGATTGACGCTGTGTATATCGCCACACCAACGTATGCACATTGCGGGCAGGCTATTGAGGCGATGAAGCACAAAAAGCATGTCCTGTGCGAAAAGATTCTGGCTGTTAATGAGAGAGAAGCAGCGGCAATGTTTACCTGTGCAGAGGAAAACGGAGTCGTCCTTCTGGAGGCGATGCGCCCGGATTTTGACCCGGCTTATAACCTGATCAGGGAACATCTTCCGAAGATCGGAAAGCTGCGCAGGGTGACGGCAGAATACTGCCAGTACTCTTCTCGTTATGATAAGTTCAGGCAGGGAGAGGTTCTGAATGCCTTTAACCCGGAGCTGTCAAACGCGGCGATTATGGATATTGGGGTATATTGTATTCACACACTGGTCAGAATGCTGGGAATGCCGAAAGAAATAAAAGCGATTTCCACCAAATTAGAAAATGGCTTTGAGGGGAGCGGTATTGTCCTTATGCAGTATGATGACATGATGGCTGAGGCTGTTTATTCAAAGATTACCGATTCTGTGAATCCTGGTATATTCCAGGGAGAAGAGGGAAGTATTCTTATATATGGCATTGCGATGCCGCAGTCTATGGAAATTGTATACAGAGACGGGAAAAGGGAAGCGATTCCCTACACACCGGCTCCAAACAATATGGTATATGAAGTCAGGGAATTTGTAAGGCTTGCGCAGGAAAAATGCAGCGGGCATCCTTATCGAAAGTATTCACTGGATACACTGTGTGTTACGGATGAAGCCAGAAGACAGAACGGGATTGTATTTCATGCGGATTCAGTGTTATAATAGTACCAGTGTGTAATAAAAGGAAAAATTTGATGGAATAAGGAGTATTTGGTATGGATTTAGTTACAATTCGGGAATTATTTAAAAACAAAGAGAAATATCTGGACAAGAAAGTGACAGTTGGGGGATGGATTCGCAGTATTCGTGATTCAAAGACGTTTGGATTTATCGTGGTCAATGACGGTTCTTATTTTGAACCGCTGCAGATTGTGTACCATGACAGTATGGAGAATTTTGAAGAAATCTCTAAGCAGAATGTAGGCGCAGCCATTATTGTTACAGGAACTTTAGTCGCTACACCACAGGCTAAGCAGCCGTTTGAGATTCAGGCAGACGAGGTGGAGATTGAGGGGACCTCAGCACCTGACTATCCGTTACAGAAGAAACGTCATAGTTTCGAATATCTCAGAACGATTTCTCATCTCCGTCCAAGGACAAATACATTTCAGGCGGTGTTCAGAGTGCGCTCTATGATTGCATATGCTATTCACCAGTTTTTCCAGGACAGAGGCTTTGTCTATGTGCATACGCCTCTTATTACGGGTAGTGACTGTGAGGGAGCGGGTGAGATGTTCAGAGTGACTACCCTGGATATGGACAATGTGCCGAAGAATCCGGACGGAACGGTAGACTACAGCCAGGATTTCTTTGGGAAAGAGACAAGCCTGACTGTTAGCGGGCAGCTGAACGGGGAGACATTTGCCCAGGCGTTCAGGAGCATTTATACTTTCGGACCTACTTTCCGGGCGGAGAACTCTAATACCACACGCCATGCAGCTGAATTCTGGATGATCGAGCCGGAGATTGCATTTGCAGATCTGGATGATAACATGGATCTGGCCGAGTCAATGTTGAAATATGTGATTTCTTATGTACTGGAGAATGCGCCGGAGGAAATGAACTTCTTTAATTCTTTTGTGGACAAGGGGCTGCTGGACAGGCTGAAAAACGTGATAAACTCGGATTTTGCGAGAGTAACATATACCGAAGCGGTAGAACTTCTAGAGAAAAATAATGATAAGTTTGAATATAAAGTAAAATGGGGCACAGACCTGCAGACAGAACATGAGCGTTATCTGACAGAAGTGGTGTACAAGCGCCCGGTATTCGTAACAGACTATCCGAAAGAGATCAAGGCATTTTATATGAAGCTCAACGAGGACGGGAAAACGGTGGCAGCAGTTGACTGTCTGGTGCCGGGAATCGGTGAAATCATCGGAGGCAGCCAGAGGGAAGACGATTATGACAAGCTGATTCAGAGAATGAAGGAGATGAATCTTGAGGAAGAGGATTACAAGTTCTATCTGGATCTGAGAAAATATGGTTCAACCAGACATGCGGGGTTTGGCCTCGGATTTGAAAGATGCGTCATGTATCTTACCGGAATGTCCAATATCCGCGATGTTGTACCATTCCCGAGAACTGTAAATAACTGCGAACTGTAGATTTTATTTCCACAAGGGCTGTGGGCCGTCGATCCTATAGCCTGCCGGGATGCCAATATTAGATATTTATTGCCCAGCCGCCTGCGGCGGGGGAAGATGGATTGAGGACGTAACAGACCGGTCATTGTTACGTCCTCAAGTCACTTTTTAACAGTATGTTATTATATGGAGGTACCTATGAAATTTATCCACATTGCCGACACTCATCTGGGAGCGCAGCCCGATGCAGGGACTGCTTATAGTGCGGGACGCGCCCGGGAACTATGGGATACTTTTTCACAGGTGGTTACACTGTGTGAGGAAGAGCAGACAGATGTACTGCTTATAGCCGGGGATCTGTTCCACAGGCAGCCGCTTCTGCGGGATCTGAAGGAAGTAAACTATCTGTTCTCCACATTATCACATACAAAGGTAGTTCTTATTGCAGGAAATCACGATTTTATGAAAAAGGGCTCTTATTACCGGACTTTCCAGTGGAATGAAAATGTGTATCCACTGCTGGGGGAAAGGATGGGATATGTGCTGCTGCCTGACCTGGATCTGGCGGTGTACGGGTTCAGTTATCACGCCAGGGAGATCCGGGAAGAGCGCTGTAATGTGAGGGCCGGGGGACATGCACGATATGAGATTCTCCTGGCTCATGGCGGTGACGAGAAGCATGTTCCACTCAAAAAAGAGGACCTGGAGGCCTCCGGGTTTGATTATATCGCGCTGGGGCATATCCATAAGCCTCAGGCCCTGATCAAGAACTTTGCGGTATTCGCGGGAGCTCTTGAACCTGTGGATAAAAATGATACGGGGCAGCATGGTTTTGTGCGCGGAGAAATAACAGAACAGGGAGTCCGTGTGGAGTTTGTCCCGTGTGCGGTAAGGGAATACATTCATCTGGCGCTGCGCGTGAATGAGCGGATGACGAATGGGAGTGTGAAAGACTATATCCGGGAGACGGTGGAGAAAAGAGGTACGCAGAATCTTTATAAATTTATTCTCCGGGGCCTGAGGGATCCGGATGTAGAGTTTGAAACAGAATACATGGATTTTTACGGGAATATTATAGAGATTGAGGATGAGACTTGTCCTGCATATGATTATCAGGCGCTTTATGAGGAAAACAGGGATAATGTGCTGGGAAACTATATAGAAGAATTTTTGGGATGTGAAGAAGGAAGTGTGGAACATCAGGCACTACAGGCAGGTGTGCAGGCACTTCTGGAGAATAGTCTGTCCTGATCCGGAGAGAGTTGAAGAGTATGGTAATTAAAGAGTTGTATTTGGAGAATTTTGGGAAGTTTTCAGATAAGCATTTTTACATAGAGGAAGGAATCCATGTTTTTTACGGAGAAAATGAATATGGCAAATCTACGGTCTATGCATTTATAAAGGCAATGCTTTTCGGCATGGAAAGAGGGCGCGGACGTGCCGCTCAAAATGATGGGTTCAGCAGATACGAGCCATGGGTTAACCCCAATTACTATGCCGGATCTATGCGGTTTTCCATAGCGGGAAAAAACTTCTTTCTGGAACGGAAGTTTGACAGATATACAAAGAGTGCGGGCCTTGTCTGTGAAGATGATGGGGAAGAATTATCTGTGGATGACGGAGACCTGGACATGCTTTTGGGTAAAATGACGGCCGAATCTTTTGAGAATACTGCGGCCGTGGGACAGCTTAGCGCAAAACCAGGGCAGGGTCTGGCAGAAGAATTGAAAAATTATGCGGCAAATTATTATGAGACAGGAAGCAGTACCGTTGACCTTGGAGGCGCCCTGGAGACTCTTCGCCGGCGCAGAAAAGCTGCGGAACAGGAAATCAGGTCCCTTCGGGAAATGCAGGAAACAAAAAAGGATACAATACGGCAGGAATGCCAGTATGTATCTGAGGATGCCGGGAAACTGCAGAGAGAACTGGAAGAAAATCAAAAGATATTGAAAAGTTTACTGGATGAAAACGCTGAAGATTACGAGGGTAGAGGGCATTTACGCAAAGAGCACCTCCCGGCTGATTCATTAGAAACGATTTCGTTTACGGAAGATGAAGCAGAGAATCACGAGGCAGACCAATATAAAAACTTGATAGCAGTGGGTGGATTAGGAATTGCTGCCGGGGGATTGGGACGGCTCTGGAGCGTACTTGCCGGCAGTGGAGAAGTATTTGCCGGAGGCGGGGCGATCTCCGTTCTGTCATGGATTTTTCTGGCCGCAGGACTGCTGCTTCTCTGTACCGGTGCTGTAAAGTATGGAAAGTACAGGGTGCAGAGCAGCAAGAGGCGAAATGCCGGGCAAAGAGTGGTCACCCGCCAGGAGTATACGGAAAACGATTACGAAAAGAAACGCCAGATCGAAGAGAACAGGCAGAAACTGGAGTGGGAAAATCAAAGAATCAAAGCACAATGGAAAGAGAAGCAGGTAAGATTCCAGAATTTACAGGAGCAGCTGGCCGAGCTGGAAATGCCGGATAAAAGAATCAAAAACCTGCAGAACTGGGGCGCTGCACTGCTGCTTGCCGAGGAAAAGATGATTCAGGCATCCCGTAATATGACGCAGGGGTTTGGGAACATTTTAAATCAAAAAGCATCGAAGATATTAGAACAAATAACCGGCGGAAGGTATACAAAACTTCTTGCAGATGAAAATCTGAACCTGACCTTATTTGAAGGCGGGCGGCGGATACCGGTGGAGAGGGTATCGCGTGGAACCATAGAACAGGTATACTTCGCACTTCGTATGGCAGCCGTGGACATGCTCTATGAAGAACCGCTGCCTGTGATTTTTGACGACGCATTTGCATGTTATGACGAAAAAAGATTAAAATCTACTTTAAAATGGTTGAGTGAACAGCAAAGACAAGTTATAATATTTACTTGTCAAAAGCGTGAACAAGAAATTGTAAAACAATTCTGATAACGGAGTGCAAAAGGGTCAGACCCCTTTGAAAGGAAGATATAGATGAAGATAGAGTTGCCGAGAAAAGTGATTATGATTATCAATAATCTGCAGCTGCATGGCTATGAGGCTTTTGCGGTGGGCGGATGTGTTCGTGATTCTATTCTCTGCCGCAAACCTGAGGACTGGGATATCACGACTTCTGCCAGGCCGGAGGAGATTAAACGGCTTTTTAGAAGGACGGTAGACACGGGGATTGAACATGGTACTGTGACAGTGATGATTGGCAGGGAAGGGTTCGAAGTGACCACATACCGGGTTGACGGACTTTATGAGGACAGCAGGCATCCGAAAGATGTGACTTTTACGACCAGCCTGGAGGAGGATCTGCGGCGCAGGGACTTTACGATTAATGCGATGGCTTATAATGACGAGGTGCGTCTTGTCGATGTGTTCGGGGGGATGCGGGATCTGAACCACCACTTGATCCGATGTGTGGGCGACCCGATGGAGCGGTTTTCGGAAGATGCGCTTCGGATTCTGAGGGCGGTCAGATTTTCCGCCCAGCTGGCTTTTCCAATTGAGAAGAATACCGCGCAGGCGGTGCGAGAGCTTGCGCCTACCCTTCAAAATATCAGTGCAGAGCGGATCCAGGTGGAATTGGTGAAGCTGCTCATGTCCGATCATCCGGATCTGATTCAGGATGCATATGAATTGGGGATTACGAAGGTCATTCTGCCGGAATGGGATGCTATGGTCGGTGTGGAACAGAGAACACGGCACCATAAGTATGACGTGGCAGGCCACACCCTCCAAGCCCTGAAAAATGTTAAGAAGGATAAAATTCTCCGTCTGACTATGCTGTTCCACGATATGGGAAAACCTTCCATGAAGACAACCGATGAAAAGGGGGTGGATCATTTCAAGGGGCACGCGCTTGTCAGTGAGGAGATCGCGCGCAGTGTGCTGCGGCGCCTCAAGTTCGACAATGACACCGTGAAAAAGGTGACCAGACTCGTCTGTTATCATGATTACCGGATCGAAGCCACCCCGCCGAATGTCCGCCGGGCGATGAACCGGATCGGGGTAGAACTTTTTCCCTATTATCTGGCTGTGCGCATGGCAGACGTGAAGGCACAGAGCCCATACAAGCGCCGTGCCAAGATTGAAAATATTGTGGCTATGCGGGAAATATACCAGGAGACGCTCATCAATGATCACTGTGTGACTCTCAGGCAGCTTGCGGTCAGTGGAAGAGATCTGATGAATCTGGGGATGCAGCCGGGAAAGCAGATGGGAGATATGCTGAATGAGCTGTTGGAGCTGGTATTGGATGAACCGGAGATGAACGAAAAAGAAAAATTATGTAATTACGTCAAAGAAAAACAAGGCATATAGCATACTCGGGCTGTCCCTTTCATACATTAGAAAGAGTCAGAATCGTAGAATCAGGGGGCAGCCATGAGAGAGTATGAATTAGAAGTCTTGGAACAATATGATATAGAAGTGAAAGGCACCCGCAAAATAAGGGGTGCGTTTTTTTGCGACACGAAAGAGGGCACTATGCTGTTGAAAGAAGCGGACGTTTCAGACAGGCGTGCCCCTTTGCTTTATGCCGTTCTGAGCAGCCTGGAAAAGGCGGGATATCCCAATGTTGATATCCCGGTCTATAACAAAGAAGGCCAGCTGGTCAGCGTATCCCGGGATGGTTCCAGGTACATGCTGAAAAAATGGTTTTCCGGCAGGGAATGTGATGTTAAAAAAGAATTCGAGATCCTGCAGGCATCCAGGAACCTGGCAGATCTGCATTGCAGGATGCAGTGGCAGGAATTGTGTGATCCGGAAGAAGAAGCGGTGATACGGCCGCCAACGGGCCGGCATCTGCAGGAAGAGTTTGTGCGCCATAACAGGGAACTAAAAAAAGTGCGCGCATTTATACGTAATAAAGTTTCAAAAGGTGCATTTGAGTTTCTATTTCTGGAATATTTTGACCGGATGTACTCGCAGGCGGAGCAGGTGGTCAAAAGACTGAAAAATTCCGGATATGACAGCTTGTACCAGGAAAGCATAGAACATCACAGGCTTGTGCATGGAGATTACAATTATCATAACGTCCTGCTGACCTCAAACGGGCTGGCAACGACAAATTTTGAGCATTTCAGGATTGATGTGCAGGCCCAGGATCTCTATTATTTTCTGCGGAAAGTCATGGAAAAACATCAGTGGCAGGAAGCCCTTGGCCAGTCTATGCTGGATGCCTATCAAAGCATCAGGAAGCTGGACGCAAGAGAGTTGGAATATATCGCCCTGTGCCTAGCCTACCCGGAGAAATTCTGGAAGACTGCGAACACATATTACCATTCTAATAAGGCCTGGATACCTGAAAAAAATGTGGAAAAATTACAGACAGCTATCACCCAGACGGAAGAAAAACTGCGGTTTTTAGAAAATATATTTACTTTCATTTTATAGGCGCCTGTTGTATAATAAGGACATACTATTAAGGCAGGAGGTACCAGTATGGATTACAAAGAGAGATACAATGAGTGGTTGTCAAACCCATATTTTGATGCAGATACGAAGGCGGAACTGGCGAGTATCGGGGAAGATGAGAATGAGATAAAGGAACGTTTTTACACAGATCTTGAATTTGGTACGGCTGGCCTGCGCGGCATTATCGGCGCAGGTACCAACCGTATGAATATTTATACAGTAAGAAAGGCCACACAGGGGCTGGCGAATTATATTATGAAGAGCGGAAATGCCGCAAAGGGTGTGGCGGTTGCCTATGATTCCCGCCGGATGTCACCGGAGTTCGCGGATGAGGCAGCGCTCTGCCTGGCGGCAAATGGGATCAAGTCCTATGTATTTGAGTCCCTGCGTCCAACTCCGGAACTGTCTTTTGCAGTGAGGAAACTGGGATGCATAGCGGGAATCAATATTACAGCAAGCCATAATCCACCGGAATACAATGGATACAAGGTATACTGGGAAGACGGCGCACAGATTACGCCGCCTCATGACAAGGGAATTATGGATGAGGTAAAGGCTGTAGAAGACTATACAACCATGAAGACGATGACACTGGACGAAGCAAAGGCAGCAGGACTTTACGAAGTAATCGGTGCAGAAATCGATGATGCATATATTGCAGAGCTGAAAAAGCAGGTATTGCACCAGGATGCCATCGATGCTGTTGGCAAAGAACTAAAGATTGTGTACAGCCCGCTGCACGGAACCGGAAACATACCGGCGCGCCGTATTTTAAAGGAACTTGGATTCGAGAATGTTTACGTAGTAAAAGAACAGGAACTGCCGGACGGCGAATTCCCTACCGTATCTTACCCGAACCCGGAAGCTGCGGAGGCATTTGATCTGGGGTTGAAACTGGCCAAAGAAATCGATGCAGATATTGTGCTTGCAACAGATCCGGATGCGGACAGGCTTGGCGTCCGTGTGAAGGACAAGAATGGGGATTATCATACTCTGACAGGGAATATGTCAGGCTGTCTGCTCGCGGATTATGAGATCGGACAGCGCAGAGAATTAAAGGGACTTCCGGATGATGGATATCTGATTAAGACGATTGTTACCTCCAACATGGCAGACGCTATTGCTAACTATTACAACGCAGGCCTGATAGAAGTCCTGACTGGTTTTAAATTCATCGGACAGCAGATTCTCGGGTTTGAGACAAGCGGTAAGGGAGAATATTTATTCGGATTTGAAGAAAGTTATGGCTGCCTGATTGGTACCTATGCAAGGGATAAGGATGCAATTGTAGCTACAATGGCTCTCTGCGAGGCGGCAGCATATTACAAAACAAAAGGAATGAATCTGTGGGATGCGATGATTGCGATGTATGACCGTTACGGATATTACAAAGATGATATCCAGTCCATCACGCTTAAGGGGATCGAAGGCCTGGCGAAGATCCAGGAGATCCTGGAGACGCTCCGCAAGAATCCTCCGACAGAGATTGCAGGTTATAAAGTCCTCAAAGCCAGAGATTACAAGGCGGATACCATTAAAGATATGGAGACTGGGGAAGTCACAGCAACCGGTCTGCCAAATTCCAACGTGTTGTATTATGATCTGACAGACGATGCATGGCTGTGTGTAAGGCCATCTGGAACAGAGCCGAAGGTGAAGTTCTATTACGGTGTAAAGGGGACATCTCTTGAAGATGCGGATGCTGTTTCAGAAAAAATGGGTAAAGAAGTCCTTGCAATGATTGACAAGATGATGTAACATATCGTGTCAGGGATAATTTTCCAACTAAAAACCGGGCCTTGGAAATGTTAAAAAAGCCTAAAAAAGTGCCCAAAAACGCGGGAATGCCGGAAAAATCCTTGACAAAAATATGGGAAACAGTTATAACAGTACATAAGGGCTGATCATGTGAACGCCAGTACATGAGCGCCTTTATTAAACTGTTAGAATATTATATTCTAGTACAATAAAGAGGAGGAATTTATCCATGAACAAAACAGAATTAGTAGCAGCTATTGCAGAAAAGGCAGAAATCTCCAAGAAAGACTCTGAAAAAGCACTGAAGGCATTCATCGATGTGGTATCCGATCAGTTAAAAAAAGGCGATAAAGTACAGTTAGTTGGTTTTGGTACATTTGAAGTAAGCGAAAGAGCAGCAAGAGAAGGAAGAAATCCTCAGACTGGCAAGACAATGAAGATTGCAGCTTGTAAAGCACCTAAGTTCAAAGCTGGCAAGGCCTTAAAGGATGAAGTTAACGCTTAATTGTAATGGATCAATAAGAGATAAACATACAGAGAGCACTTATGATGTACGCATTGTAAGTGCTTTCTTTTCTCTTTGAAGAGTAAGATGCATAAAGATGAATGAAAATAAAGAGAGATTACATGAAATCTATTCATAAGCAAGAAAGGAAAAAGAAATGCGGTTAGATAAGTTTTTGAAAGTGTCCAGGCTGATCAAAAGACGAACTGTGGCTAATGAAGCCTGCGATGCGGGGCGTGTGCTTGTAAACGGAAATGTTGCCAAAGCATCACTGCAGGTTAAGCCGGGGGACGTCATTGAGATCCAATTTGGCACCAAGACTGTGAAGGCGGAGGTGCTTCAGCTGCAGGATACGACAAAAAAAGAAGAAGCAAAAGAGCTGTTCCGGTATCTGTAAAAGGAACAGACGGCGAAAGCGCCAGGGATCTTCCGCGGGCGTACATATTTTGATACAACCCCTCATATATATAGTGAAGAGTTCTATAGAAAAGCAAAGTTGAAGGGGGAAAGTGTATGGAAGAGCGGCAAATGCCCAAGGCGCATAAACTCGTTGTAAATAACAGAAAGACAAGTATGGTCACAGGTGTCCTGGATGTTCTTTCTTTTGATTTAAATGAAATCCTGCTGGAGACGGAACAGGGCATGCTGATGGTTAAAGGAACCGATCTGCATGTGAACCGTCTCAGCGTAGAAAAGGGAGAAGTGGATCTGTCAGGCAATATCGACAGCATTGCATATTCCAGCGTAAATCAGGCCGGCCGGCAGAATGAAAATTTCTTTGCAAAACTGTTTAAGTAGGCACGCCTATGATGCTGGGAATCGGAAAAGAAGCGATTATATTTTTTTACGCGGGGCTGTCCGGGAT
Source organism: Eubacterium sp. BIOML-A2 (assembly GCF_009680135.1). Lineage (NCBI taxonomy): Bacteria > Bacillati > Bacillota > Clostridia > Eubacteriales > Eubacteriaceae > Eubacterium > Eubacterium sp. BIOML-A2. The sequence goes on along the minus strand of NZ_WKZK01000010.1, from coordinate 31,670 downwards.
AGTGATACTTTTCAGCTACCAGATACTCAGGTTGATGAGGCGTCTCATACCTCACCATATCGTGGTTGTAAATCTGGAAGATCTGCTGTATTGGCTTGGAGTGAGCGTGTATCTGTTCCGACAGATGTATATGACAACATTTGGTAGTATAAGGTGGTTCTTCATACTAGGTGTGGTATGCGGAATAGTGCTGGCGAATTTCATACTCTCAATTGCGAAAAAAATATACGGGAAAATGAAGAAAAGCCTTGAAAAAAGAAAGAAAAACCGATAGAATGAATTTATTAAGCAGGGGTGTTTAATAAGATGATAAGTTGGGTGAGTATGAATGGCAAATAAGAAATCTACAGGGACGCATCGGCGCAAAAGCCGTAAGCGGAGCTCTGGTTTTGGTTATCATCGGCGCAGTGCAGCCTTAATTACTATGATATTAGTATTACTGGGATGTGTGCTGACGGTGAATGCAGTGACCCTGCAGGCCAAGAACAAGAGCTATAAGCAACAGGAGGCAGAGCTGAAAGCTCAGATCAATGAGCAGAAAGAGCGCGCCGAAGAGATAAAAGAATACGAAGAGTATGTTAAGACAGACGAGTACATAAAAGAAGTTGCTGAAGAGAAGCTGGGTCTTGTTGACCCCAATGAGATTATATTTAAACCGGCTCAATAACAATACTACGAAAGATAAGCTCCAGGAGAATTCCTGGAGCTTTTGTCGTGGTATAGAATATTCCGGCGGATATACCGTATTGCCACAAGCCGGCGGGGGAGATGCGCAATACGGCAGATACCGCAGAGATTGGTTTCTGAAACGAAACTCATATTTATGTTTTACAGAAAATACGAAGAATAGGAGGGGAAAGCATGGAAGAAGGACAAGTATTACATTCCAGCCCCTATGTGGCCCAGATTGAAAAATTTGCAGATTCCCTGAAACAACTGTCCCACACATTTTTAAAACTGGAAGAAAAGAAAAAAACATTCAGCAGCGAAGAAATAGAAGAAATGTTCGAGAAAGTGAAAGGAAAAGTCTGCAAAAACTGTGAAAAGTGTTCCTGGTGCTGGGGAGAGAATTTTGTTCACACCTACCAGATGGGATACGAGATACTGTCGGCAGTGGACAGTTATGGCAATGAACTGAACACGGAGACAAAAAGAAAGCTGCAGCAAAGGTGTATTATGGCTCCCAGATTTCTGCGGGAGATGCTGGAGGCTTTCCATGAAGCGCGGCAGAATATGATCTGGATTAACAGGATTGCCCAGAGCCGGGAAGGGTGTGCCGTGCAGATGGATACATTTGCAGATATGATCCGCAGTACGGCAAAAGAGCTGGAGGACAGCATGTTTACGGACGAGCGTCTGGAGAAGAAGATCAGCGCGCACCTGAAACGGAAAGGAATACGGGTATTATACACGAACTTTTTTATGAACCGCGAAGGAAAGTATGAGGTGCATATAACCGCCCGGGCCATGCAGAATGAATGCGTCACAACAAAGGAGCTGGTCAGGGGCGTATCAGAAGTAATGGGGCGGCGGTTCGTATTGGACGGAGCCCACTGCCAGATGCTGGGGAGAGACTACACAACCGTAGTATGCATGGAAGGCCCCGCATTCTATACATTGCAGGGAGTTGCGCGGATTGGAAAAGGCTGTAGCCAGATATCAGGAGACAACTTCATGATGATGGAGCTGTCCGGAGGCCGTCAGGGAGTTGCCTTATCGGACGGCATGGGTTCCGGAGAAAAAGCGTGCCGTGAAAGTACGCTCGTAATTGAGCTTCTGGAGGAGCTGCTGGAAGCCGGATTTCCGGAAAAAACCGCCATCCAGATGATCAACACAACCTTGGTTATGGGGAGAGAAGAAATACATTTCTCCACAATAGATATGAGTGTATTTGACTTATACACAGGCACATGCGAATTAATAAAAGCAGGTGCGTCCTCCACCTTCATCAAAAAGAAGGACAAGGTAGAACACCTGAGTTCCACGAGTCTTCCAATCGGCGTACTGCACACCATAGAAATAGACTCCGTAAAACGTCAGCTGGAGGACGGCGATTTCGTCATCATGGTAACCGACGGCATCATGGATGCCCTCCCCGTAGGAGAGCAGGACATCCTGCTGGAGACAATCATACAGGGAACCGCCATGAATAACCCAAAAGAAATGGCACATCATATCCTCGAACAGGTACTGAACTGGAATGGGGACGCGGCGCCTATGGATGACATGACGGTCCTGGTAGTCGGCCTCTGGGAGTGCTAGGGGGCGAGCGGTATTAGGCGGAGGGGGGGCGCCTTGGGAAGCGGACATAGTGTCGTCTGGAAGCGGGGGATGACTGTAAGCTGGCGTAGTGTAAAAAAGCAGGAAAACCGGGGCAACCTGGACACATCACGGGAAGCCCTGATGGCTTCCCGCGTTGGGTCCAGGAATTTTTGTGATTCGGAATCACAAAAATTACCCCGGTTATCCTGCTTTTTTACTTTACGCCAGCTAACAGCCATCCCACGCTTCTAGACGACACTATGTCCGCTTCCCAAGGCTTGGCGCATCCGGCCGTAATAGGCGCCCGCTTCGCGGGTTGCGCACGGACGGGGATGACGGATGGCTGCAGCCTGCACGGGACGGTCCGGGCTGGGGCGGATTATTGCCGAGGGGTCAAGATGATTCACTGGCCCCGCCAGTGAATCCCCATCAAACTAATTTTCTTAGTAAAAGGATGAACATAGCCTGGCTGAAATGGGGAGGAGGATGCCGGGGAAGAAACGGGGAAGGGCACGGGAAGTGTAGAGCGCACGGTTTAGAAGTACTTACACCAAAGACACCGCCCGCGGGGGATGGGAAGTGATTTTCCAAAATCACTTCCCAGTACATCCTAAGGCGAGAAAGCATCAGGCTTTCTCGCTGCATGATGTACGTGCCCCCGCGGGCGGTGTCTTTGGCGTTAGTACTTCTCCGTAAGCGGGTCACTTCCCGTGCCCTTCCCCGTTTCTTCCCCGGCATCCTCCTCCCCATTTCAGCCAGGCGTACTCCCCCTTGCATTTCCCCACAAAATTAGTTATAGTTTACTTATGGAAAAGGTTTTGGGGTTTATTGGGCGTTATCAGATGATTGTTAGTGGAGATAAGATTGTCGCAGGTATATCGGGCGGAGCGGATTCGGTATGCCTTCTTTTTGTGCTTCTGGAACTTCGTGAGAAGATGGGGATTGAGATTGTGGCTGTACATGTGAATCACGGGCTTCGCGGGGAGTATGCTAAGCGCGATGAGGTGTTTGTGCAGGAACTGTGCAGGAAACATGATGTAAAATGTGTGGTTTATCATGAAAATGTGGAATCAATTTCCAAAAAACGGAAACAATCTGTTGAGGAGGCCGGCCGTGTTGTGCGCAGGGAGGCTTTTGAGAGGACTTTGCTTGCTTGCGGGGGAACTAAAATTGCTATGGCCCATCATCAGAATGACAACGCGGAGACGCTCCTTATGAATCTGTCCAGGGGAACGGGGCTGAAGGGGCTTGGCGGGATTCAGCCTGTGGCGGGAAATATTATCCGTCCGCTGCTCTGCCTGAACCGCAGGGAGATCGAGCGGTTTGTGGAGGAGATTGGCTGCGGGTTCTGCCAGGATGAGACGAACGAGGAGGATGACTATACGAGAAACCGGCTGCGCCATCAGGTGATCCCTGTTCTGGAAGAACAAGTTAATGCGCAGGCCGTGCGCCATATGAATGAGGCGATGGAGCAGATACGCGGGCTGCAGGATTATATGGAGATGCAGACGGAGCAGGCTTATCAGGACTGCGCGGCCAAACAAAAGGACGGAGGCATTTGCATTTATGAAGCCGGATACCGGAAGCTTCACCGGGTGCTGCAGGGTCTTCTGATCAGAAGATGTTTGACTAGGGCCGCGGGCGCAGAAAGGGATATTACCATGGCGCATGTGGAAGCGGTGGCCGGACTGTTTGAGAAACAGACCGGCAGAAGCAGGGATCTGCCATATTCGGTGAAGGCCGTCAGGAATTATGACGGTGTTGTGCTGAAGAAGAAAACAGATGTGCAGAAAAAGGGTTTCTCCCCTATACAATTACGTGTACCGGGAATTACCCGGGTGCCGGAACTGAATCTGACGATATGCTGTAGTATACTGGAAAAATCGGTTGATTTTTCGGCAAAACAAGCACCCCAAAAAACCTACACGAAATGGTTTGACTATGATATAATAAAAGGTGACCTGATTATCAGGCCCAGACAGGGACGGGACAGCATCGTGATTGATAAAGACGGACGGAGCCAGAAGATCAAGTCCTATTTTATTAATGAGAAGATACCGTCCGAAGAGCGGGACTGCGTTCCGCTGATTGCAGATGAGAAGCAGATTATATGGATATTGGGGTATCGTATGAGCAGTGCCTGCCAGATAACCGTGCAGACGCACCGGGTGCTGGAGATAAAAGTAACGGAGGAAAAAAGTGATGTCAGAGAAGATTACGGTTTTAGTACCAGAAAAAGAAGTTGACGAAAGAATTGAATTTTTGGGGAAACAGATCAGCAAAGACTATGAAGGGCGGCAGGTGCACTTAATCTGCATTTTAAAGGGCGGCGCATTTTTTATGTGCGAGCTTGCCAAGAGGATTACCGTACCGGTATCCATCGATTATATGAGCGTAAGCAGCTATGGCAACAGAACATCATCCAGCGGAGTTGTACGTATTGCCAAAGACCTGGATGAGTCGATCGAGGGAAAGGATGTCCTGATTGTGGAGGATATCATTGATTCCGGAAGAACGTTGTACTATCTGATGGAAACTTTAAGACAGCGCCACCCAAAGAGCCTGCATCTGTGCACGCTTCTGGATAAGCCTGAAAGAAGAGAAAAAGACGTGAAAGTAGATTATGTAGGATTTGAGATACCGGACGAATTCGTAGTCGGCTATGGCTTGGACTACGCTCAGAAATATAGAAATCTGCCATATATAGGTGTGGTGGAAGGAGTAGAATAGGAAGGAGTACACACCATTGAACAACAAAAAGTATAAAAGCATGGGCGGTGCGACATTTCTTACATTTATTGTGATTGTCTTCCTTGCACTGTGGCTTACAAACAGATTCCAGGTGAAAGACCAGGAGATGACAAACCAACGCTTTGTACAGGAAGTAAAAGATAAAAATGTACAGGATGTTATCATTAAGCAGAATAAGACCGCTCCCACCGGTGTTGTGACCGTGACGCTCAAGGACAGCGGGGCTGTAAAACAAGTTACTACATCTGATGTAGAGAAGACGCAGGATATTCTGGATAAGGCGGGAATAGAGTATAAACTGCTGGATGTTCCCCAGGATTCATGGTTTACAACGATACTGGTACCGCTTCTGATCACATTTTTGGGAATCACGGTGATCTTTATGTTTATGAACCGTCAGGGGGGCGGGGCCAATGCCAAGGCGATGAATTTTGGCAAGAGCCGCGCAAAGATGACCACGGATACGGACAAAAAGGTGACATTTGCGGATGTGGCAGGTTTAAAAGAGGAAAAAGAGGAGCTGGAAGAGATCGTAGATTTCCTCAAGTCTCCTAAAAAATATATTCAGGTTGGTGCGAGAATTCCCAAGGGCGTTCTGCTTGAGGGACCTCCGGGAACCGGTAAGACGCTGCTTGCAAAAGCAGTTGCAGGGGAAGCAGGAGTTCCGTTTTTCAGCATCTCGGGTTCCGACTTTGTGGAGATGTTTGTCGGAGTCGGTGCATCCCGCGTGCGTGACCTGTTCCAGGATGCGAAGAAGAATTCCCCCTGTATTATTTTTATCGATGAGATTGATGCTGTTGCAAGGCGCAGGGGAAGCGGTCTGGGCGGCGGACACGATGAACGGGAACAGACGCTGAACCAGCTGCTTGTGGAGATGGATGGTTTTGGTGTGAATGAAGGCATCATCGTGATGGCGGCAACCAACAGAAAAGATATTCTTGATCCTGCGATTCTAAGGCCGGGACGATTTGACAGGAATGTAATTGTTGGGCGCCCGGATGTGGGCGGACGCGAGGAGATCCTGAAAGTTCACGCAAAGAATAAACCGCTGGGAGACGACGTGGATCTGAAGCAGATTGCACAGACGACGGCTGGATTTACCGGCGCAGATCTGGAAAACCTGCTGAATGAAGCTGCCATCCTGTCTGCAAAAGAGGGACGCGTATTTCTACAGCAGTCCGATATCCGCCATGCTTTTATAAAAGTGGGAATCGGACCGGAGAAGAAGAGCCGTATAGTGTCAGATAAAGAGCGCAGGATTACAGCATACCACGAGGCCGGCCATGCGATTTTGTTCCATGTACTGCCGGATGTGGGGCCTGTCTACAGCGTATCTATTGTTCCGACAGGAGGAGCGGGCGGTTATACGATGCCTCTGCCGGAGAAAGACGATATGTTCAATACAAAGGGGCATATGCTCCAGGAGATTACCGTGTCACTTGGAGGCCGTGTGGCGGAAGAGGAAGTGTTTGATGATATCACCACAGGCGCATCACAGGATATCAAACAGGCAACGGCGATTGCCCGTTCCATGATTATGAAGTTTGGTATGTCTGAACGTCTGGGGCTGATCAACTATGATAACGACAGCGATGAAGTATTTATCGGCCGGGATTTTGGACACACATCAAGGGGCTACGGCGAGAAGGTAGCCAGCACGATTGATGAAGAAGTGAAGAGAATCATTGACGAATGCTATTTGAAAGCAAGATCTATTCTGAAGGAATACGATTCTGTATTACAGGCTTGCGCTAATTTGCTGTTGGAAAAAGAAAAAATTACGAGAAGTGAATTCGAAGCACTTTTTGGAGAGTAGAAGAGTAATGGGGCAAGTACTTCCAGAGGAGGGAGGGCTTGCCCCTAAGGAGGTTTTTTATGAATAAGGACGCACTATTTTGTGATGGAACGTCCAGCTATGTGATTCCTGCAGAGCCTGATGAGTATGAGAAAGTGAAGCTCAAGTTCAGAACGGCGAAGGATGATGCAGATGAAGTCTGTATTTTAACCAAGACTGGTGGGTATAAAATGAAGAAGACAGACTCCCGTGGGGAGTTTGATTATTATGAGATAGATTGGCAGCTGGGGAAAGACCCCTTTTCCTACAGCTTTGGGGTGAAAAAAGACGGGGAGACCTGCTATTTTAACAGGTGCGGAGTGGCGAAGGAAATCGTGGATTTCTATGCCTTTGTTATAGTTCCGGGATTCTCTACGCCGGATTGGGCAAAAGGGGCTGTTATGTATCAGATCTTTGTTGACAGGTTCTGTAACGGCGATAAGTCCAACGATGTGGAGGACTGGGAATATATTTATATCGGGGAGCCGTGCCAGAAAGTTACGGATTGGGATCAGCTGCCTCAGGCCATGGATATCCGGAGATTTTACGGAGGGGATCTGCAGGGAGTCATGGATAAGCTGGATTACTTAGAGGATTTGGGCGTGGAGGTTATTTATTTTAATCCGCTGTTTGTCTCGCCGTCCAATCACAAATACGATATACAGGACTACGATTATATAGATCCACACTATGGGAAGCTGGCAAAAGACGGAGGGCTGGTTCTCCCTGAGTGGGCAGCGGATAATATTGAGGCCACCAAATACCAGAAGCGCACCGGTGATAAGGCAAACCTGGAGGCATCCAACCAGCTGTTTATCGATCTGGTGGAGGCTATGCACAGCCGGGGAATGCGTGTGATTCTGGACGGGGTATTCAATCACTGCGGTTCCTTTAACAAGTGGATGGACAAAGAACGGATCTACGAGCAGCAGGCGGGATATGAAAAAGGGGCGTTTGTCAGTGCGGAAAGCCCGTATCGCTCATTTTTCCATTTCTTTAATGAAAGCGACTCTGCCTGGCCGTACAATTATGCATATGACGGATGGTGGGGGCACGATACGCTGCCTAAATTGAATTACGAGGATTCTCCGCTGCTGGAGCAGTATATCATGGATATTGGGAAGAAGTGGGTTTCCCCTCCCTATAATGTAGACGGCTGGCGTCTGGATGTAGCGGCAGACCTTGGGTACAGCAATGAGTATAACCACATGTTCTGGAAACGGTTCAGGCAGGAAGTGAAGAAGGCCAGGCCGGATGCGCTGATTCTTGCGGAGCATTACGGCGATCCTACGGAATGGCTGCAGGGGGATGAGTGGGACAGCGTTATGAATTATGACGCATTTATGGAACCGGTAACATGGTTTTTGACCGGAATGGAGAAGCACAGCGATGAGCGGAGGACGGATCTCTGGGGCAATGGAGACAATTTTGTGAAAACAATGCGGCATTTTATGGCGACTATGCTGACACCGTCGCTGCAGGTTGCGATGAACGAACTGTCCAACCACGATCATTCCCGTTTTCTGACCCGGACCAACCACATTGTCGGAAGAGTGGAGCATTTAGGCTCAAGAGCAGCGGAGGAAGGGGTCAACCATGCGGTTATGCGGGAAGCAGTTGTGATCCAGATGACATGGATCGGTGCGCCTACCATATATTACGGGGATGAGGCGGGCCTTTGCGGATTTACGGACCCGGATAATAGACGGACATATCCATGGGGAAAAGAAGACCGTCAGATGCTGGAATTCCATAAGGAAATGATCCGCATCCATAAGAGCGAGAAGCCTCTGAGGCAGGGTTCGCTGCGGATGCTGTACTGGGCGGATAATATACTGGCGTACGGCAGATTTCAGGGGGATGAGCAGATTGTGGTAGTCCTCAATAACAGCAAAGAGCTGCGGGAAGTGACGGTACCGGTCTGGATGGCGGAAGTGCCCGTGACGGGCAGGATGGAACGCCTGCTTTACAGTTACGAAGAGGGCTATACGGTGGAGCCGGATGTTTATCTGATCCACAGCGGGGAGGTCGTGCTGAATATGGGACGGCATTCGGCGCTTGTTATGAGAACAAAACGTGAAGATTAAAACGAAAGGATGTTTATGAAACAACTTTATACCAAGTGGGGAAGGGAACTTGACAGGGAGCATGTGCTGGAGGAGTATCCGAGGCCCCTTATGGTAAGGGACAGCTATATAAATCTTAACGGGGAATGGGAATACGCTTTTACAAAAGCTTTTTCCAGGCCTTCGGAATATGACGGACATATCCTGGTGCCTTTTTCTCCGGAATGTGTTCTGTCCGGTGTGGGGAGGCAGCTTCAGCCGAATGAATATCTTTGGTACCGGAGAACCTTTGCTATGCCGCAGCCGGATGACTGCCGGGTTAGCGAAGAGACAAAAAACGGCGGGAAGGGCGGTAGACGGCTGCTTCATTTTGGAGCGGTGGATCAGTCCTGTGTAGTTTTTGTTAACGGCAGGAGGGCGGCGCGGCATACAGGCGGTTATCTGCCTTTTGAGGCGGATATCACGGCATATTTAAAGCCGGGAGAAAATGAAATCGTGCTGGCCGTGAAGGATCTGAGCGATACTTCCTACCACGCCAGGGGAAAGCAGAAGCTGGACAGAGGCGGCATGTTCTACACGGCGCAGAGCGGGATCTGGCAGACCGTTTGGATGGAGGACGTGCCAGAACAGTATATACAGAGTATTCATGCGGAACCGGATTTTGACGGAGGAAAGGTGCGGATTACGGTGGAGGCAAATGCGCATATTCCGGTTGAAATCCGTGTCAGGAAGCCAGGGGTATATAGCAGTCCTATGTGCGCGCCCGTCGACGTGGCAGATGGGAAAACCCAGGAAATACAGGATTGGAGCAGTGCGCAGGGGATGCCGGGAGAGGGCATCGAGGTTTCTCTGCCCGCGGTATGTCCGTGGACGTGTGAGGAGCCTTTTCTCTACTATTTTACAGTGGAATTGGGGGAGGACAGGGCAGAGAGTTATTTTGCCATGCGTACGTTTACGATTGAGCCTGACCGGACCGGATGCCCCAGAATCTGCCTTAACCATAAGGTGCAGTTCCAGAAAGGCGTGCTGGATCAGGGGTACTGGCCGGACGGACTTTACACGGCGCCATCCGACCAGGCGATTATATTCGATATACAGTCTATGAAGGATATGGGCTTCAATATGATACGCAAACATATTAAGATTGAACCTCAGAGATGGTATTATCACTGTGATCGGCTGGGGATGGTTGTGTGGCAGGATATGGTGAATGGGGGCGGAAAGTATAAACCGTGGTTCGTGACTTATGCAGCCACCATATTGTCCTGGAGGAGCCGGAGGATCAGGGATGTGTACACCAGGCTACTGGCCAGAGAAAAAAAAGAAGGGCGCCTGGAATTTATAAAGGAGATGAAAGAGACGGCAGAGCGGCTGAAGGGGCACCCAAGCATTGCCGTATGGGTGATATTCAATGAAGGATGGGGGCAGTTCCAGACTGAGGATATGACGCAGATTTTGAGAAAATCAGATCCCTCCCGACTGATCGACCAAGCCAGCGGATGGTTCGACCAAGGAGGTGGAGACTTACAGAGTCTGCACAATTATTTTTTTAAGCTTCGGATAAAACCGGAGGAGAGAAGGGCTGCGGTTCTGTCTGAATACGGCGGATATTCGATGAGACAGGAGGGCCACAGCACCTGCCTGACTCAGTATGGGTATGGAATATATACGGATAGAGGAAAGCTCAACCGGGCGTATAAAAAGCTGGAAAAAGAGGTAGAAGCGTTGATACCCGAAGGACTGTGTGCAAGTGTCTATACACAACTTTCGGATGTGGAAGAAGAAGTGAATGGGATATTTACGTATGATCGTGAGGTTAAGAAGATAGGGGCACGCTCTATATAAGTGCAAAACATATTTGTGGTCTATTGTGTTTTGGAAAATAAAATGTCTGGTTAAGAAATATAGCATGTGCAAATTGTTTTCATATTAGAAATAATGTACAAGGGAATATCACGAAGAAACATTCGTGCGATATTCCCTTGTTTGTCATTTTTGAGACTTTTTTAGAAATTAAGGCATTGAGATTGTGTTAAAAGAGGGAAAAACAGGGGGATTGTCTGGCTAATAAATCTAAGTCGTGAAATAAAATTTCCAAAGGAAGAGAAAAAATATTTCATGAAATATTGTTAAAGATATAACGAAATTGTGAATAATACACAAAAATAAAGTAATCAATCTGCTTAATATTGACTTATTGTGAAATAGTGGTAAAATAAAATTACACAATATAACAGCCGAACATGCATGATGAAAGAAAGCTGGCACTAAAAGAAATGAAACCCAGCAGTTCATGAAAATAAATTACATGCATAGAGGCGCAAATATTAAAGGAGGAGTCATTATGAAACTGAGTACGATCATGAAAAAGGGGCTTGCCGTTGGTATGATGGGCATTATGGTGGTAAGTCTGGCAGCATGCGGCGGAGGCAAGGAAGAAGCAAAAACAGATGCCAAGACAGAAGCAAAAGCTGATGAAGGCGGATCCGACGCTAAAAGTGATGTGACACTGAAGTTCCAGCAGTGGTGGGGGGCAGAGCTCCCGGACGGATATTTGGATGATATTTGTGCCAAATATGAAGAAGAGACAGGTGTGAAAGTAGAATTATTAACAGCACCCTGGGCCGACACCAAGACAGCGATTACAGCAGGCGCAACGAACGGCACCATCGCAGATATTATCAGTGTAGACGGCGCATGGCTTTCAGAATTTGTTGATATGGGTATTCTGACTGCTGCTGAAGACGCTGGCGTAGACAGCAGTCTTGCAAGCGATACATGGAAAGTTGACGGCACCAGCTATGTTGTCCCGGTTCTGAATTTTGCATATCCAATGTATGTGAACATGGACATCCTGAAGGAGGCCGGAGTTGAAGCGATTCCAACTACATGGACCGAGCTGAGAGATGCCTGCAAGAAGATTACAGCAGCAGGAAAATCCGCATTTGCATTGAACCTGGGTACAACAAACGCAAACGGTATCCAGAATGTCTTCATGGGAACCAGCTGGGGATCAGGAATCAGCCTGAAGGACGACAGCGGCGCGTACAAGACAAAAGACAACGCGGATCTGGCGGCACTTGCTGAGATGTTCAAAGGACTTTATGACGACGGTTCCTTATATCCAGGTATGAGCACATTGGAAGAATCCGAGATGACAAGTAACTTTGCAGCGGGCAACTGTGCATTTACAGTAGCATCTGCAGCTACTATGAGCCAGTTTACGGACATCAATTTTGAAGCTACTACGATTCCGGTAAAAGATGATTACAAAGACCAGAGCGGTATCTGCTATGCCAGCTGGGCTGTAGGTATTACAGAAAACAGTGAAAATAAGGAAGAAGCAGCTAAATTTGTAAACTACCTGCTTGGCGGTATGGACGGAAAAGATGGTTCCGCATCTGCAGGACTGGCAGCTACTATGTCAGCATTCCCGAACAGTACGGTTGCTGAGCCGGATTACAGCGAAGCGCCAAAACAATTCCAGTCTTACTATGAGTTATATAAGAAGAACTATGTAATTAATGAATTCATTGGCCTTCCTAACGCATCAGATGTTATGACTTCTATGACAAACGATCTAACTACATATCTTGAGGGTGAAATTGACAGCGCTACACTGCTTTCAAATTGGCAGGGGTACCTTGACGAAGCAGGAAAGTAAATAACTTAAAGGTAAATAAGAGTGGGGAGCAGGGGGGAATTCCCTGCCCCCCATTTCTAAAAAGAGGTTTTAACTTTTTTATAAAAGATTTTTGCGTATGAAGTTAGAACAGGATAATAGGAGGGACTGATTTTGAAGTTAACAGCAAAAAAAACTGCACCATACAGATATCTTGCCCCAACAATACTGTTAATGATTGTTTTTATGGTTATCCCTATCTGCATGGTAATCGGTTACTCTTTTGTGGATGGGGCTGTCGTCTCAAAGAATCCGGATTTTGTCGGATTGGCAAATTATAAGGCCATATTTGCAGACAGCGAGTATTTAGGCGCAATATCGAACACCATCATCTTTGTGGTGGTAAGCGTTGTTGCACATTTGGTTCTGGGTATGTTATTTGCGATGCTGCTGAATACCAAATATTTTGGGACCAGAACCAAAACAATTGCCCGTGTTATTTATATTCTTCCGTGGGTATTTACGGCATCAGTTGTTGCGATTCTGTGGAAGTTAATGTTACAGCCATCGGGTATTGTTAACTATCTTCTGTCCGTTTTTCCGCAGATATCCCAAAATACGGAGTGGCTGAGTAATAGAGAGCTCGCGTTGGCGGTGATCTGCTTTATCAACATCTGGTGCGGCTATCCGTTTTATATGATTAGTATTCTTGCAGGCCTGCAGGGAATTTCCGGGGATTTGTATGAGAGTGCGGCAATTGACGGGGCAACAGGTGTTAAGAGTTTTCTGCATATTACCATACCACAATTGAAACCAATTTTGATTAGTATCGCAATGTTGGATTTTATCTGGACGCTGCAGTCCTTCAATGTTATCTGGATGTTGACAGGCGGCGGCCCGGTAAATGCAACAGAGACGGTGAGTATATATATTTACAAAAAAGCGTTCCAGAAGGTTGATTATAGTATGGCGGCAACGGCAGCCACAATATTGCTTGTAGTCTGCATATTCGTTGCAATCTTCTATGTGAAACAGCAGAAGAAAGTGAGGGAATAGGAGATGGTTGGAAGTTATAAAAAATCGACGAAGGTCATAGTTTCTATTCTTTTGGTTTTGGGAGGTTTATTTTCGGCATTTCCGATCTTGTGGATGATCTGCTCTTCACTGAAATCCAATTCGGCTATTTTTTCGTGGCCGCCCAAATTTATTGACTCATCAGCCAGTTTAGCGTCCTACATAGCAGTGCTGACGGATTCCACGAAGGTAAGATTCTTCATTAACAGTTATATTGTAGCGGGCTGCGTAGTTCTGCTGACATTGTTTGTGGGAATACTTGCGGCATATGCATTCAGCAGGTTTGATTTTCCGGGAAAAGAGATTTTTAATTCCCTGATAGTCAGCGTACAGGCGATTCCGCCGATTGTACTGCTGATTCCGTACATGGGCATGATTGTTGCAATGAAGCTTTTTAATACATATCTGGCATTGATTCTAACCTATTTGATTACGACACTGCCGTACTGTATCCTGATGATGACGGGTTATTTTAATACCTTGTCCAAGGAGCTGGATGAGGCGGTAATGATTGACGGCGGGTCCAGATGGAAAGCTCTTTGGTCTGTATTAGTGCCCATCTCGATACCTGGAATGGTCTCTGTAGGGATGTACACCTTTATGCAGGCGTGGAATGAATATCTGTTTGCGCTGGCATTGACACAGACAACGGAAATGCGTACGGTTCCGATCGGGATCAACTTATTGATGGGACAGCATGCATATGACTGGAGCCAGATGATGGCTATGAGCGTACTCGGATCCATACCGGTACTGATTCTGTTTATCTTTTTCCAGAAATACTTTATTGCCGGCATGTCTTCCGGCGGTGTAAAGGGCTAATGGAAAATGGATATATTATATTAATTTGAAGAAAAGAGGAGAATGACTATGTTAATGAACATGAAAGAATTACTTGCTGTAGCGAATGAAAATCATTTTGCCGTACCTGCATTTAACATTAGCGACTATAATATGTTTAACGGCATCATGGAGGCGTCTGAGGAGAAGGATGCACCTGTGATTATTGCGATACATCCGGATGAATTAAGCCATATCTCAACGGAGATGGTGAAGGGAATTGTAGAGAGAATACATAATTCTTCCATACCGGCGGTTATCCATCTGGATCACGGCGGAACTTTCGATCAGGTAATTACGGCAATCCGCGCAGGATTTACCTCTGTTATGATCGATGCTTCCAGCCAGCCCTACGAAGGAAATGTTGCAACATGCCAGAAAGTCTGCGAGGCCGCACATGCGGTGAATGTATCCGTAGAAGGTGAACTTGGCACCATTGGAAATACGGATTCCGTAGAGACAACGGCACCTGATGAGATCTTATATACAGACCCGATGCAGGCAAAGGATTTTATTGAAAAGACAGGAATTGACTGTCTGGCAATTGCGATCGGAACATGCCATGGCATTTATCCGAAAGATATGAAACCGGAACTTCGTATTGATATTCTGGATGAAATTAAAAAAGTTGTGGATGTACCGCTTGTACTTCACGGCGGATCTTCTAACAAAGATTCGGAAATCGCAAAATCTGTAGAGCACGGCGTGAATAAGATCAATATTTCCAGCGATATTAAGGCGGCTTATTATGAGAAAATGAGAGAGGTTCTTCAGGATGCATCTCTGCGCGAGCCAAACCAGATTCAGCCGATCTGTGTGGAAGCGATGAAGAAAGTGGCTTTTGATAAGATTGACCTGTTCCAGGCAGCAGGCAAGGCATCATTATACTAAAAAGTTATCCGTTTCAGGATAATTTATGAAAGAAACATTTTATGAGACCGAAGGAGACTGCAGAATGAATGAGAGAATTGCACTAGGCTTTCATACATGTGTAGATTATGAACTGAAATGGGATACACAGGTGGTAGAAGAGCAGATTAAAGCATTTGATATTCATGCGGATGAGCTGAAGCTGGATATCGAGGTTGATTCGGAACGCGCAATTTGGATTATGAGCCTTGCGCATTTGCAGGCGGGAATCGGATGCGAGATGGTTCCTTCCACGTCGGAGGTGTGCATTGAGTTTGCGAATCATTTTGAATATGAAGTGACGCTGGGGGGAACCCCTACCCGCGCGGGAATTATTCTGGACCGATTGGGGTATTCAAGCGTATTGCAGACCAGCTGCTACAATGATCATGTAAAACGGCTGCTGCCGTCAAAGATCCGGGCTCTGCCGGGGGTGGGGCCGGATCAGAATAAGATATATCCGCACGTTGTATTGCAGTGCCATAAGGGCGTGAGGATTCAGGCAAACGACATTGATTTTGTGACTCCCAGAGAGAACCGTATCCTGATCTCGCGGGATGAAGACAGTCTGAATATGCCTGTTCTGCCGGATGAATTCGGTAAGATGATCGGCGGGTGTGAAGTGTTCCTGCTGGGTTCTTTTTCGGAGCTTTTGGATCCGGACGTGCTGAAAGACAGGATGGAGAAGACGAAAAAACTCTTATCCTATCTGCCGGAAGATGCAGTTGTAGTCATGGAGGATGGGTGTTATGTGAAGAAAGATTTCCGCAGCTATGTCCACCGGCAGCTGGCGCCTCAGATCGATGTGCTGAGTATGAATGAAGACGAACTGCAGCAGTATATTGGGAAGTCGATTGATATACTGGATCCAAAGGCAGTTGAGGAAGCCGTAAAATATGTTTATGACAATTCGGGCATCAAGCTGATTCTGGTTCATTCTGCCGCGTGGGCGCTGGTCTACGGGGAGAATGCAGGCACAATGAAAGCATCTCTGGAGGGCGGGGTCACGATGGCGTCAACACGCTTCCGGATCGGTGACAATTTTACGCCGGAAGACTATGAACAGACCAAAGATATACCGGTTAAAACAAAAAGCGCAGCATTTTGTGATTGTATGGGAGAGAGGCTGGGAGAGAAGATCTACTGTATCCCCTGTAAAGATTTGAGCTATGTGGAGAATCCCACGGTAGTCGGCCTGGGCGATTCTTTTGCAGGCGGGCTTCTGCCGGGCCTGTTGAAGGAAAACAGACGAAATTAGACATCATTTGAAGGAGAAAACACAATGTATGAAAAAACAGAAAATATATTAAAGATGGCGAAGGAAAGCAACACTGCGGTGATCTCATTCATCTGTATGGATTATACGATGGCAAGATCAGTCGTATATGCTGCAGAGGCAGCTAACACACCGGCAATGGTGATGCTGTACCCGGAGCATGTTACGGTTCAGCACACAACCGGATTTGCCAATTATGCGGCTATGGTAAAGGAACTGGCAGGCGAGGTGAAGGTGCCGATCGGGCTGCATGCGGACCACGATTTTACGTATGATGCCATTATGAATACGATAGGGGCCGGTTTTGAGTCGGTTATGATTGATGGGTCTATGAACGATCTGGAAACTAATATTGCACTGACCAAAAAAGTGGTGCTTAAGGCCCATGAGTCAGGCGTATGTGTAGAGGGCGAGATCGGACATGTGGGAGCTGCCGCTGCTTCTGATAATGCAAATGAGGATCTGTTTACAAAAGCGGATGCGGCAGAAAAATTCTGCAGGGAGACGGGAGTGAATTCCCTGGCTGTTTCTATTGGAAATGCACATGGTGAATATAAAGACACCCCGCATCTGGATATTGCGCGGCTGGAGGAGATCCATGCGGCTACAGATGTATCGCTGGTACTTCATGGAGGAAGCGGTATACCGGACGATCAGCTGCTGACGGCATTCTCAAAGGGAATCAACAAATTCAATCTGGGGACGGAATTTTTAGGCAGATATTATGATGCGGTGGCGGCATTTACCCAGGAGAATGCAGGCAATCCGGATCCGGTTAAGATTATCAATTTGCCGGAGTATGTGCAGTCCAGGTTACAGCCTTACTTAGAGGAACGTCTGAAGACCCTTTGTCACTTTTAGGTGAAAATAGGGAGCAGTCCGGGCAGGCCTGGACTGTTACCGGGAGAGAATCTCAAGGTGCTGTGCGCAGCAGAATATTAGTGACAGAGGGCGGCATATATGATACTATAATAACGGAACACTCTCGGAAACTCTAACGATAGTTATGAGGTCAATATGCACATCTATATTGGATGTGGCCGTCCTCTGTGAAATTGCCGGGCGTGGATCGAAACAAGTATATGGAGTAGAGAGCTTTGAAAAATGATAATATTTTACAGAGGGAAGTCCTTGATGTCATAAAAGAAAAGTATGGGGAAATATTTGCAGCAGAAAAAAAGGTTGCGGATTTTGTTTTGCAAAACCCACAGAAAACAGTGGACTCCAATGTATCGGAGATTGCAAAACAGAGCGGGGTAAGCGATGCTACAGTTGTGCGTATGTGCCATCATATCGGATATACAGGATATTATCAGTTTCGGATTACTCTGGCAAGAGACTTGGGGAAAAAGCAGTACGAAGGCATCGTGATTCCGAAGAGCAGCGGGGCAATAGAAAAACTGTTCCACGATTATGCAGAGAAGCTGATAGCGATTGGCAGGAGAATAGATGCCGAAACCATGTGGAACTGTGTGAACCTCTTAAAAATATGCAATGTGGCACATATTATAGCAATCGGTAATACCTGTTCTGTATCAAAGTATATGGGGTTCCGGCTGGGAAGGCTTGGAATAAGAAGTACCTTTGAAGCCTCAGCGGAATTTTTTATGAACCATATCAACCTCGCGGATCCGGGAGATATTGTGATAGCGATCTCAAAATCCGGCACGTCAAAACCCGTAGTTTTGGGAATGGAACTGGCCAGGGAAAAAGGGCTTAAGATCATTGCTATTACAGACCATGTGGAATCTCCGGTCTCGGAGCTTGCAGATTATGTACTGCTGTCCAGCGGGGAAGAGGAACCTTTCAACTACTACAAAGACTATGCGCAGACTAACGTAATGGCAACGATTGACGCACTTTTGAATTTTGTTACGAATGAAGACTGGATAAAGATAAAACAGGCAGACAGGCCTGAGATGATTCTATCAGAGTATAAGATATAAGTTTGCTATATTTAATAACAGATAGCAGGGACCAGGTGCCCTGCTATTTGGATATAGAAAGGATGGGGTTATAGTATGAAACGTTCAAGAATCAATGCAGTGATCAAGGACATGGAGGCGTTAATTGCAGAACACAGGTTCGAGATTCCGCCGTTCGCAAAGCTGACTGCGGAGGAGTGGCAGGACATTGGCCATGAATACGATGAAATCCGTGACAACTGTCTGGGCTGGGATATTACGGATTATGGCCTTGGTAATTTTGATAAGGTGGGATTCTCTCTTCTTACGATTCGAAACGGGAATCAAAAGATGCCGGATAAATATCCCAAGCCGTATGCGGAAAAGCTTTTAATGCTGTACGAGGGGCAGACTGCTCCGATGCATTATCACTGGAACAAGATGGAAGACATCATAAACCGCGGTGGAAACGACATCTATATCACTGTGTACAATGGAGCGGAAGACAAATCTATGCTGGATACAGATGTTGTCGTACATACGGACGGAAAAACAGAAGTGGTTCCTGCGGGGACGAAGATCTGTTTAAAACCAGGCCAGAGCATTACGATTACTCCATATATGTATCATGATTTCATTGTTCCGGAGACCGGCGGTTCCGTATTACTGGGAGAAGTATCCATGTGTAATGATGATGAAAATGATAACTGCTTCTATGAGCCGATCGGACGTTTTCCGGAAATAGAGGAGGATGAAAAGCCTTACCGCCTGCTCTGTACGGAGTATCCAAAGGCGCGGTAATTGGGATGATCGGGCTATAGAAGCCATATGCATCGCACCTAAGCGGCCGAAATACGGCCACTAAGTGCTCGCAGCTATAAAAAAATAAAACAGGTTCTTCTGACACAGGAACGGGGGAAATCCCGTACCCGGGAGTCGGAGGAACCTTTTTTGGTGATACAGTAAATTCCGATGGGATTTCCTATACATAAAACCATTCGGGAGATGCAGACGGTGTTCTGAGAATTTAAGTGGCCTGGTTAAAATATGCATAACTGGACATTTAGAGTAAACCAGTCATGTGCTATCATGGCATGTAGAGCCTGGAGCGTGTCTGAAAATTCATTGCCGCAATATGCCGCCCCACTTCACGGTCTATTTACTGCCAAATACAGAGGGCGTAGCCCACTACGCCTCCTGAATTTGGCAGTAAATACCTCGTAAACTGGGAGAACATCTTGCAACAAGCAATTTTCAGACACGCTCTGGGGCAGAAAGGAATGAGGGAATATTATGACTAAGAAAATTGCAGTCATCAATGATTTGTCGGGATTTGGGCGCTGCTCCCTTACGGCCGCCATCTCTGTGCTATCGGTCATGGGAGTACAGCCATGTCCGCTTCCTACGGCGGTTCTGAGCGCACAGACAGGATATCCCAGTTACTATTGCGATGACTATACCGATAAGATGCAGTATTTCCGGCGGGAGTGGAAAAAGATGGACGCCCGGTTCGACGGAATCTACACAGGATTTGTGGCCAGTGAGCGGCAGATTGAAAATATATTTGAATTTTTGGATACGTTCAGGAGGAAGAAGACCTTTCTTCTGGTAGACCCGGTGATGGGGGATAATGGGAAAGTGTATACCATGTTTACAGAAAAACTGTGCAGCCTCATGAAGGAGCTGGTTTTCCAGGCCGATGTGGTGACGCCCAACCTGACAGAGCTTTGTCTCCTGACAGATACGGACTTCAGAATGATCCGGGAATTAACCGATGAGAAGCATCTGCTTGTTGTAGTTGAGCAGATGGCCGCAAATCTGATGAAGAGGGGACCGAAGAACGTAGTGGTGACGGGCATACATTTCCGGGACGCAACGGACGGTGTTGTGAAAATGGGAAATCTGGCGGTAAGCGGAGGAAAGAAGAGTTTTTCCGCGTTTCCATATATCGGGGGAAGTTATTCCGGGACGGGTGATCTCTTCGCGTCCGTTGTTGCGGCGGGGATGGCGAGAGGAGACGAGATATCCGCCAGTATAGAACTTGCCGGAGCTTTTATTGAACGGGCAATCACAGATTCTGTGAGGGAAGGCATCCCGCGCAATGATGGTGTGGATTATGAACAGTACCTTGGTATGCTGCTTCCCGAGCAGTGCTCATAAATGAAAAACAGTATTTTTAATGAGTTTAGAACATACAGAGAGAATTAGTTTAATTAAGGAGAGTGGGACACATGAGGAATAATACATTAAAAATAACGGCAGCCGGTCTGTTTGCAGCTATGATTACGATTATGACAGCCTACATCTGCCATATCCCTTACGGGGCAAACGGCGGATACATTCATTTTGGGGATGCGCTGATCTATCTGGGGGCGGTATTCCTCCCCAGGCCGTACGCGTTGGCTGCCGCAGCGATCGGTGGGGGAATGGCGGATCTGCTTACCGCACCGATGTGGGCGCCTGCCACAATTATTATAAAAATGCTGATTACACTGCCATTTACAAGCAGGGAAGGCCGGATTATGGCTCCCAGAAATATCGCGGCCCCATTTATTGCTGCGGTCATCTCCGCGGCGGGATATTATCTGGCAGAGGGGATTCTGTTTGGTTCCTTTGTGGCTCCGCTGGCATCGCTGGCCGGAAGCGCGGTGCAGTCCGGCGGAAGCGCGGTGATCTTCCTTGCGCTGGCAGCAGCGATGGATAAGGCGCGCGTAAAGGATAAGACGCAGAAATTACTGCATCTGTGCTGATGGCGATAACAGTTATTAGGTTTGAAAATATTTAGATTAAGAGGTAAATGAGATGGCTGATATTTTATATACGTATAAGAACCAGGTGTATGCCAATATTACAAATTTATGTGACTGCCGGTGCGAATTCTGCATTCGCAGCCACGAGGACGGAGTAGGGGATGCGGAGACCCTCTGGCATAAAAAGGATCCCTCTTTGGAAGAAATCATTGCGGCTATGGATGAGTTTGATTTTCAGGGTTATAAAGAGCTGGTATACTGCGGGTATGGAGAACCGACCTGTGCGCTGGAGAATCTGGTAAAATCCGCGAAGTATGCAAAAGAAAAATATGGCGTTTTGGTACGGATTAATACTAACGGGCTGGGTAATCTGTACCATGGAAAAGATATAGTCCCCATACTGGCGGAGGTGGCGGATTCCATATCCATAAGCCTAAATGCGCCTACAAAAGAAGAGTATACCCGGGTTACACGGCCTAATTTTGAAAATGCATTTGAGGCCTTGCTGGAATTTGCCGGGGAGTGTGAGAAAATGATTCCTCAGGTAAAGATGACTGTAGTGGATGTACTGCCGGAGGAGGAGATAGAGGCAAGCAGGGAACTGGCGGAATCCATAGGGGTGGAGCTTCGGGTTAGAAGATATGCGTGAGGGAGCGGAAAGGCACTGTGGTGGATATGTGAATTATGTGAGATTAGAAGAATGGGGGTAACAAAGACACAAAAAGATTTTATTTGATATAGACTTCCAATCAAAAAGAAGCAGGTCTTTATGACTTGCTTTTTTTCAGTACTTTTGTACTCTAAAGCTTCTTACTTTAGTTATCTTGTACAAAAATGAGGTGATCCATATAATTTGTTATATAAAATAATGCCGGCAAAAAAGAAAAAGGAGGAGATTGGAATGGAAGAAGAGAAAAGAGGATTCAGTCAGGAGGAGATTGATCACTTCTGTGAAGAGCTAAAACGGTTCAATTCGCCCCTGGTCTATGACGCATTGTTTTTTAAATATGGCCTTAGAAACCAAATATTAAGGAAAGAGGTCAAGCCTGTCTTAAGAGATATGAAGATGGCAGGGCCGGCTTTAACTGTCAGGGGGAATGTGAAAGCCGTTTCTTTGGATGAAGAATTTGACAGAGCAGGCCGCGGGCCCTTGGGTGGCATGTGGGTGCGCGTGGCAGACATGGTAGAGGAACATCCCAATTGTATTGTATGCGTACAGCCGGGGTATACGGAGGTTTCCGTGCTGGGGGATATTCTGGGAATGACTTGGAAATACGCTGGAATGCAGGGACTGGTCTGTGATGGACCCGTTCGGGATACACAGGGATTTTTAGAAGAGAACATCCCTGTCTTTTGTACAGACACTTTTCCGATTTGTGCAGAAGGGCATTGGCAGATGCTGGAGGGAAATGAGCCTCTGTGGATGCATGGCCAATTGGGAGAAGTATTGGTGAATCCGGGTGACTTCATTTTTGGCGACTCGGACGCGGTATTAATAATTCCGAAGGAATGCGTTGAGGGAGTTATTGAAGATTGTTTAAAACGCGCAGGCAACGAGACGGTTACTAAACAGTCTATTAGGGAAGGTATGAAAGCACGGGAACTGTGGGGAAGAGACGGCCACGGCGGCCAGATCGGATAGGGAGAGTAAAGGAGAAGATCATATGAGAAAGCAAGTTATATCAATTTTGCTGACAGCGGGTTTGATACTGGGACTGTCTGGCTGTGCCGCTACACCCGAGAATAATAGCAGCCGTAAAGAAAGCGGTTCAAACAATACTGTAGATCTTGTAATTTGGCAGCATGAGGCAACGGATCAACGAATCGAAGCGTTTCAGGCTGTGATCGACAGGTTTATGAAGGCGAATCCGGGAATCACGGTTACACAAGAAGTGGTTCAGTGGGATGATGACCAGATGAAAATGTTAAGCGCCATTAGCAGCGGTGAGACGCCCGACATGAATGTCACAAAGGATACGAACTGGCAGGCGGCATACCAAGCAGGCGGGCTATATCCGATGGATGAGATTGTCGGGGCTGTAGATGAGAAAGAAACTATTTACGACGTATCTTTGAAGAGTTTTAAGGCCGATGGAAAGTACTGGGCTCTGCCCTTTCAGAAGATTTCTCATGTATTAATGTACCGTCCGAGTATGTTTGAAGCAGCAGGAATTGAAGAAGCGCCAAAGACCTGGTCTGAACTGCTGGAGTGTGCTGAAAAACTGACGGTTGATAAAAATGGAGATGGACAACCGGAGGTATATGGCGCCGGAATTACCACCGGGCGGGTATCGCTTACAACAGATATGTTTGCTTCATTTTTAGTAAAATCAGGTGGAGATATTTTTGATCAGGATGGAAAGGTTGATTTTGACACAGAAGAGACGAAGGAGACATTAGAGTTTTATAAAGAGCTGGCCCAATATTCTCCGGAGGCGAGCAGTTCCTGGTCCTGGGGAGAATTGGAAAACAACTGGGCGGCAGGAAAGCTTGCAATGATTAATTATGCTTCTCCGAACTTATCAAAATTCTTTGAAAGTGAAGACTTTGATATTGCCTCTGTTGCCATGCCTGTTCCAGACGGGCTGGAAAATCAGGAAACAGATACATTAGTTACGAATCTCGCCATACTCTGCTTTAAGGATGCGATGGAAAAAGAGGGGCATTACGAAGCAACAAAGAAGTTTCTGGAATTCTGTATGGAGCCGGAAAACAACTGGCTTCTGACTGTAGCGATGGAGCCTGCATTCTTCCTGCCAGTAACAGAAACAGGGGCCGAATTAGTTCAGTCCGGATATTTTGAAGAGGAATATTTCCCGTTAAAGAACTTTGATTTTGCCGAGGGATCAGAGAGCAGAGACGTATACGAGCAGTTTGCCAAGACCGCTTTGGATAATACAAAGAAGGGGTATGCGTTGGGAAATAAATATGGTGCAGTAAATTCTAACCTGGCAGAAATCTATAATTCGTTAATTATTTCAGATATGGTTCAAAAGGCCGTTTTGGAGGACGTACCAGTTGATGAAGCTGTGGATTGGGCACAATCCGAAATGGAGAAACTGTCAAATTAAAAATATGGGATTTGCTGGAAGCCTTCTTCCAGCAAATTCTGTTTCCGGAGGTGACTGGTTTGAAGAATAATCAAAAAATTGGATATCTATTCTTGCTGCCTATATTTATTATGGTATGTATTTTCTTGCTATATCCGTTTTTGAAAGGGTTTTCATTATCTTTTTTTGAGACTAAATATGGGTTTGGTGAAATGAGCTTTGCCGGATTGAAGAACTATAGAACAATATTTCAAGACGAACATTTTCTCATTGCTTTAAGAAATTCAATGATATGGGTTGTCGGCGTAATCGTTTTAAACACCATTGTGCCGCTTTTTATAGCGATTCTTCTAAACAGAGAATTTTTGGGGAAGGGAATAGCAATGGGACTTTTACTTATTCCCTGGCTTACACCGGTTGTTGGAGCGGCAATGCTAAGCAAATGGCTATTAGAACCGGAGATCGGCGTTATAAATGGTATTCTGCATTCCTTGGGTATGATAGGAAGTATTAACTTTTTAGGCTCGCCTGCCACAGCGCTGATTACAACGATTATTGTTAATTTTTGGCAGTTCTGCCCTTTTGGGGTACTTCTGTCTTTGGCAGCGCTGAGTACGATCCCAGAAGAGCTGTATGAAGCAATGCGCGTGGATGGAGCGGGAAGATGGACAATTCTAAAAAGGCTTATTATGCCTTTAACAGGGAAAATAGTGGGCTTTCTGGGCTTTTTGGGTTTTGTTTGGACATTCAGCAACTATTCTCTGATTTATATGCTGACGAAGGGCGGGCCATCCTTTTCCACATATACCATTCCGCTGATGATTTATGAAAAAGCATTCAGCGAGTTTAATGTCGGACAGTCGGTTTCGTTGGCAAGCGTTGTTGGCTTTGTTCTGATTGGACTTGGAATGATTTTTTTCCGGTTTGTTTACAAATCAAATGAGGATTAGGGAGGGGTCTATGAGAAAGAAGAAAAATACGTTGCAGAATGTAATTGTCTGGCTGATTGTAGCCTGTACGGTATTCCCATTCCTTTATGTAATTCTCGGATCTTTTCAAAATGAAAGAACCATCATGGTTGGCGAAGTGAGCCTTCTGCCGACGAATGTCACGCTCCGTAATTATGTTGGATTGTTAACCAGCAAGAGTGGAGCAACGGCGTTTGGAATGAACTTGAAGAATAGTTTCATTGTTTCTCTGGGAGTTGCTTTTCTGTCGCTTGTAATTGCAATATTTGGAGCATATGGATTATCAAGATATCAGTTTAAGGGCAAGGAGCTTATTGCTAAGGGCATGCTGTTTATGTATGTTTTTCCAACAATCTTAACAATTGTGCCGATTTATAATGTGGTTACGCAGATGGGGCTGATTGATACACACCTGGGTCTGATTCTAGTGGAAACTACCTTAGTAGCACCATTCTGTACATGGTTGCTCCGTTCGTTTATCGATGCTATTCCAAGGGAGATAGAAGATGCTGCAAGGGTAGACGGAGCGAACCGCATTCAGATTATTGTGAAGATTATTCTTCCACTTTGTGCGGCAGGATTATTGGCGGCGGGGATGTATGCACTGATTTATTCATGGGGCGAATATACATTTTCTGCAATCCTGCTTAACTCGTCTTCTAAAAAGACAATACCCCTAGCATTGGCGGGATATATGTCTCATACTGATCAGCAGTGGGGAAGGCTTTTGGCCGGATGCTCACTGAATTTTATTCCGCTTTTAATTATATTCGTGCCGTTTAGTAAAATATTCTTAAAAGGATTTATGGCAGGAGCGGTAAAAAGCTAAAGGAAAGGAGAACAAGCTTATGAAAACAATAAAAACAGGCGTAATCGGTTGCGGGTTAATTGCTCAAATGGAATGGCTGCCGTATTTACATGAATTAGAAGAATACGAAGTGGTGGCGGTACAGGATATCTCAAGAAGGGCTGCAGAACATTGTGCAAAACAATATCAGGCGCCATATGTTTTTGATGACTGGAGGGAACTGATCCGGCATCCAGAAATTGAGGCAGTTGTAATTCTGAATCAATGTCATACGGAAGTCTGCATAGAGGCAGTTAGAAATAAAAAGCATGTTATTGTTGAAAAACCATTATGTGAGAATGTTAACCAGGCAAAGAGAATAGAAGAAGCGGTATGTGAGGAGAATATTGTCTTTATGATAGGCGAGATGAAAAGATATGATCCGGGATTTCTGTATGCGGCCGATATCATTGCTCAGATGAAGTCTATCAGAATGCTGCGTTTCAGGGACTATTGCGACGGTCTTGTCAGATCTCAAAATGAAATATTAGAAACGGTAAGAAGAACAGATGTAGATGCGGATTTAAAAAACAAACTGAACCAGGAGTTTTGGGAGGGTATGGATGCGGCAACAGGAGATATACCAACAGAGTATTACTACCATTTGTTGACAGGAGGAGCACACGACATTGCAATGCTGCGCGCGATTATGGGCGATCCGGAACGTGTTTCGTATTGTGACATCTGGAACGGGGGCAATGAACTGGAAGCAGCAATGGTATATGGTGACAAGACGCGGGCGTTTCTGGAGGTGGGGTATACAAATCACAAATGGTTTGACGAAGAGTTTGTAGTTTACGGAGAGGATCAGACCGTCCATGTACAATTTCCGAATCCATATTTAAAGAATGCCCCCACGATGATTACTGTAAAAAGGATGGAGGGGAATATGGTCGTCGAAGAAAAAATAGAGACTTCTTACCAGGAGGCATTTCGAAATGAACTATTACATTTTTATAATTGTATCTGTAATAATTTGGAGCCTGTCACAAATGTGCGCGAAGCAAGAATGGACTTAGAGCTTATGGCCGGTATCTTAAAAGCATATCAGAAAGAATGAGGAAATAATAATGGATCACAGTATCAGATTAACCACAATAATAGATGCTCATGCGCATCCCCTGCGGGATGAGAAAATGACGGCAAATGAGCTGCCTTCAAATTTTGAGGAAGAACAGCGGCTGCTTCACAGGCAGGCAGAGCATATTATTTCCAAAATGCAGCAGCTGCAAATTCAAAAAAAGGTTATGATGGCCATGCCGCCGGATGTTGAGAGTGGGTTCTATTATGGGGCGGTATCACCTGTGACTGGGTATAAAAATCGTACCTCGCAGGAATGGATCAAAGAAATTATAAAATTATATCCGGAGCATTTTTATGGAATTGCATGCCTGAACCCATTGGAGGAAAGGGCAGTTAAGGAATTAGAGTCACTTGTAGTTCAAAATGGCTTTAAAGGAGTAAAGATCCATCAGGGGCATTATAACATCAGTGCCGATGATCCCAGACTGATTGATTTCTATAAGAAATGTATTGACCTGGATATTACAGTTGCATTCCATACAGGATTTTCACCGGTGCAGCACATTGACCGATACATTACAACAATGCCGCTGACAATTGATGAATTGGCACATAGGTTTCCAGAATTAAGGATCATGATGTGTCATGCGGGCGGAAATTGGTTCCAGGATGGTATTATGATAGCACTTCGGAATAAAAACGTATACGTGGATCTTGCAGGAATTCCATGGCTGTGTTCATTTCTGGTTTACCCGGAAGTTGACTGGAGAACACTGATATGTAGAATGGTAAAAGTCCTGGGAGCAGACAGGATAATATATGGAACGGATAACATGGATGACATGATGACTCCGGAAATGATAATGGAATTAGATATCTTAGAGGAAGAAAAACATATGATCTTAGGCGGCACGGCGAAAAGGGTTTATAATTTATAGGAGAAAATCTATGAAAATTGCAGTTAATTATGGAGAATTTGATGATTTACCGATTCTTGACAAGAGCCGTGAGTTAGAAAATTATCTCGGTGAAGAAATATGTGTTGAAAGTCTGAAGTCAGAACCTTTTCTCTTAACAGTAACACAGGACATGAAAAAAAGAGCCTCTACTTATGATGTTATTTCCTTTGCGCCGGTTTGGATCCAGCAGGTAGTAGAAAAAAGAGGAATATTAGATTTGGGTGGGCTAATTGAAAACAAGGCAACAACCTATGACACGATAGAAGGGTTAAACGGAGATTTCTTTGAAAATTATTTGGGGTATAATGCCTGGTACAATGAAAAAACACAAATGCCGGGGCAAGCACGGGGCTCCGGATTGATTGCTATACCGGGCGCACATTCGGGAGGTGCTGTCTTGAATTATCGGCAGGACATATTAGACAAATACCATATCCCGGTGCCTCAGACGTGGGAAGAGTTTAATGAAGCTGCAAAAAAAATCACTTCCTCAGAAAGTGGAGTTTATGGAGCAACAATTTATGGAAATACAAAAGGATTTTTCCCCATATTCGATTGGTACAATCGGCTGGTTTCATTAGGGGGGAAACAGTTTAGGGGGACTGTCGGGGGACGTAGCATAACCTCTTGTGCAAATAGCACGGAAGGAATAAAAGCTTATAACTTAATCAAGGATTTACTGCCATTTATGCCAAAGGATGCGTTGGATACGACATTAGAAATCGGAAAAGAAAAAATGCTCCAAGGTGAAATCGCTATGCAGATCAATGTAACTTCATTTACTATGCCGGGAGACTTTTATGATAGAAATTCCTCTAAAGTATACGATACTATCGAAACGGAACAGATTCCCGGAGAAAAGGGATTCCGCGGCGTTGGTTATGGCGGTGGGCTGTCATGGTCTATTCCTAGAAATGCAAAAAATATTAATAATTCCTGGAAATGTATACAATTTTTAGCCTCTAAGACATTCGACAAATACAGATGTATGAAATACGGAACCACCCCGATGAGGAGGTCGACTGTCCAAGATACAAACGTGCAAAAGGCTCAGCCTTGGATTAGATGTATGGAACCGATTATAGACCGTGCTGTTGAACCTGAATATTTTTATATACCGGAGGCATTCGAAATAGCTGCAATTATAAATGATATCATAAGGACTGGTTTACAGAATGAACTGGAAGCTTCACTTGTCATGAAAGAGTTGGATAAAAAGATTAATGAGGTATTAATCCGGGGAGGCTGGAAATTGAATGGATGATAAAAGAAAATATGTGCTAAAACAATTAGAAAAAGAGAAACTCATAGCAATTATTAGAAATATAAAAATTGCAGAATTTCTAGATGTAATAGAAGAATTACGGGAAGGCGGAATCAATTGTGTAGAAATAAGTGTGAATACAACGAATTATGCGGATATGATAAAAATAGCAAAATCGAGAGGTTTTATTACCGGGGCGGGCACTATTTTGAAAGAAGAGCAGTTCAATTGCACTTCAAAATTGGGAGTGGATTTTATATTGTCTCCTGTTTTAGACATCAATCTTATCAAAGCCTGCAGCAGGCATCATATTGTGTCGGTTCCCGGTGCGATGACTCCGACAGAGATATATGAGGCTGAAAAGAACGGTGCGGATATGGTAAAAGTATTTCCATGTTCAGCACTGGGATCACGCTATATTAAGGATATTCTGGCTCCGCTGTCAGGACTGAAAATTATGGCAGTTGGCGGTATTTCAGAGGTAAATGCAAAGGAATTTTTAGCTGCTGGAGCGAGCTGTCTGGGAATCGGGTCATTATTAGTTAACAGGGAAAATGCTTCGTTACATAAGAGAAATACGATTAGAGAAAAAGCGATTGCTTTAAAGGCGATGTGTGGAGGTGTTTAAGATGATAGCATACTTTGACTGCGGTACTACAAATACCCGTATATACATCATCAACAATGGACATATTATCTATGAAAAAAAAGTTGAAAAAGGGACGCGGGATGCTGTGCACGGCGAATTGCAATATGAAAAGCTCCTAAAGGCATTATATCAAACTGCATTGAGTAAAATAAAAATTTTAAATAAGGATATTTACAGGGTATATGCATCAGGAATGATTACAAGCAGATCAGGTCTGTATGAAGTACAGCACGTTTCATTGCCGGCAGGCATAGAAGTGCTTAGAAATAACATGGTCACTTACAATCTTAAAAACGAAATTGGAAAAGATCTCACTTTAATCCCTGGAATGAAAACGTGCGGTCAAAACTTACGTGTGAGTCCGGATGAGTGTGTTGACGTTAACAATATCCGTGGTGAAGAGATGGAAATATTTGGGGTAAACAAATGGGCGGTTATGAATAAGATATATAATTATGCTCTCGTACTTCCAGGTTCACATACGCAGACTGCATTTGTTAAGAATGGGACAGTAAATGACCTTTTTTCTTGCATATCGGGTGAATTGTTCGATGCAATTACAAAACATACTTTTATAGGCGCATCTGTCTGTGAAAATGACTGTCAGATAAACGTGAATGAAGTCGGAATGGGCGCACGGCTGCTGGAAAAATATGGATTAAACCGAGCATTATACCTAGTTAGAACGTTGGAGATTTTTTCCGATACATCGGCTTCAGAAAGGATGAACGTATTAGAAGGAATCATTCATGCGGATATCGTTAAGGGTGTGCTTGCAAAGCTGGATGAATTGAAGGATATTACAAATATTATAATTTATGGTAATACGACGCAGGCATCAATCTTGGAAAGCCTATTTGAAATGTATGCCAGAAAAGGGTATAATATTTTTGTCCTGGATTTACCCGTTCAGGCATCTGTTATGGGTGTGTGTGAACTGGATAAAAGAGAAGGGGTTTAATGAAAAAAGACCAGAATATTATTTATTATCTATTCAGCATAAGCCTAGTTATTGTACAAATTGTTTTTTTCATAATAAAAAAGAAGCACTTTTTGGAATATATCTGGGGAAGCTCATTTATTATTTTGTCAATCGTTGTTTTCGTATTGATTTTAATTATCCCGATAACAAAAAAAAATACCAGAAATGCCTTGACTGCTATTGTTTTAGTAATGATAACGGTTGTAACATATCCCCTTGGCGATGAAATATTTCCTTTGCTGGTATTCTTAGCGGCTGGCAGTACTTGTGGGATGCTGGCAAGTGAAAATTGGGGGTTAAAAATTTGTACATTTGTGTCCTGCATTATTATATGCGCCCGGCAGTATCCGCATAACAGATGGGATAACAGTATTGCAGAGATGCCTGTTGACGAAGTGGGGGTACTGTTTCTTTTCATATTGATTTATTTTGCATGCCTTCACATTATAAGCCTCTATCTTCAGATCTTCGAAAGAAATATGGACCTAATAAAAAATCAAGAACAAAATATTGCAAGGCTAAGCTCTGCAAATCTGGAATTTCAATGCCATGCTACCAGCCTGTATAGTGGCTCAGTTGTCAAGACAAAAATCTAAGATTTTTATAATGAACTGATATGGTGGACAAGTTACAAGGAACA
>NZ_WKZK01000109.1:3659-3913 GCF_009680135.1 Eubacterium sp. BIOML-A2 | reverse complement strand
TTCAAGATGTGTATTGAATTATTTTGATACTGGAACCGTATCCCTTTGCTTATGTACACCTACTGGGGACATAAAAGTCCCGCCAATTCTATATCCATACGCTGCCCCCGTTTGAGGCCCCACCTTAGGAACGAGTCCTTTTCCTGCCGGTTGGATGCGCCAGCTCCATGAAGGGATAGCCGAAAGCCTCCCGGAGAACATCCATGTCCTTTCAAAAACGCTCAAAGCGAACCTTAGAAATTCTTGGTGGGAAA
>NZ_WKZK01000109.1:0-3554 GCF_009680135.1 Eubacterium sp. BIOML-A2 | reverse complement strand
CTGACCCAGCGCGAGAAATCATCGGATTTCTCGTGATGTGTCAGTGGTGCTCCATTTTCAGGGCTGTTTCCCGCCTAGAATTTCTTAGGTCCGCGGCCGCGTTTTTGAAAGGACATGGATGTTCTCCGGGAGGCTTTCGGCTATCCCTTTATGGAGCGTCCCCATCCGCGCCGAGGCTAAAGCTCGCCGCTAATTCCCGATTTGGATGGTATATATATGGTGATGCATGTCCCCTCCTCCCATTCACTTTGTATCTGCAGTCCGCTTTTCTCCCCATACATCAGTTTCAGTCTCTGGTGGACATTTTTCAGTCCGAAGCCGCCCTCATGGATATCCTTCTCTCTGATTTCCTCTGACTCTAAATCTGCCATGAGCTCCGTAAGTTCCTGCGGCAGCATGCCGATCCCGTCATCCCGAACACATAAGACCAGGCCGCCGGCATCCCGATATGCGGATATCTGTATATGCCCTTTTCGGCCGGCATCCCGGATACCGTGGTAAATGCTGTTTTCTACCAGGGGCTGCAAAATAAACTTCATGATTTTGATCTCTTTCAGCCCTTCTTCAACGGTGACATCCCATGTGATTTGTTCCGGAAAACGAATATTTTGTATTTCCAGATAACACTCCGCATATTCCACTTCCTTTTCGAGTGTCACAAATTCCTGTCCGTGGCTTAAGCTGATCCTGAAAAAGTCAGAAAGCGCAATCACCAGTTCTTCGCACTGTTCATCATGGTTCTTCCGGGCAAACATACTGATAGAATCCAGTGTATTATAGAGAAAATGGGGATTAATCTGATACTGCATGGCTTTTAGTTCCAGAAGGCGCTGGTTGGTTTCTTCACGTCTGATCCTTTCCACCAGCTCTCCTATTTTTTTCGACATTCGGTTCATGGTGGCTGCGAGCTGTCCGATCTCATCCTCTCCGCTGACAGGCACCTCTGCCTCCATATTGCCTTTTCCGATCTGCTTCATGGCACTTCTGATGTCTGATATGGGCCTGGTAATCCTGCCGGAAAGATAAATTACCATACATACGCTGATTACAAGCAGAACCATCAGCTCCAGAGCCAGTATTTTGAAAATCAGATAAATAGAAGCATATGCCTCATCCTTATTTATCCATGTTTCCAACCTCCATATCCGGTTATCTTGCGAACTGATAATATATTTTTCTGCGGAAAATGTGCCCCTGTCTGCAGCAGACGAGATCCGGAAATTGCCGTCCGCGCTTTCCAGGCAGTAGTTCTGTGTGTCTTCCAGAAGGAGCTGCTGGATGCGGTCCACAAAAAGACTCTTATCAATTACCATGCAGATGGCGCCGATCTTACGCTTCAGATCCGTTGTATTGTTGTTCACAATCCGGTACACAACGATGCTGCTGTCATCAAAATCCGTAAACCATACGGCAGATGCGTCGCTTCTTTCTCTCAGTTCCTCTTTTGACTCCAGGTATCCTGATATGGCCTTATGGGACAGGTTACTGTACATCCTCCCGAGATTATCGATCAGATAAATCGACCGAATCGCACTGTCATAATCCGTATAGGACAGAATCCGGTTCCGCATCTCGGCCGTCATAGAAGGCACATAATTCCTGCTGCTGTTATCCGCGGATTCCAAAAATTCCTGAATGTCGGAATCTCCGATCATATTCACGGTATAATTTTCAATCTTCATCTTTGCCGATGTGACTTCCCAGAATGCGGACTCCGTAAATTTTTCCAGATGTTCTTCATACATCTTCGTCAGGGACGGACGCAGGTGGAAAACCGCAAACAACGCCATAGCGGCGATCTGAAAGACCGCCACTCCGATAAAAAAAACCATGATCCTGTTTTTTATGGATTTAAATCTGCGTTTCACCCTTTTCTCCTTTCCCGATATTCTTTCGGAGACAGCCCGGTGTATTTTTTAAACATTGCGCTGAAATAATTTGCATTTTTATA
This sequence comes from Eubacterium sp. BIOML-A2, assembly GCF_009680135.1. Classification (NCBI taxonomy): domain Bacteria; kingdom Bacillati; phylum Bacillota; class Clostridia; order Eubacteriales; family Eubacteriaceae; genus Eubacterium; species Eubacterium sp. BIOML-A2. The sequence continues at coordinate 1,603 of NZ_WKZK01000109.1, read as the reverse complement.
TCCCGTTTCACCGGCAATCACATAGCTTTTTTTATCCGTATGTTCCAGCATCTCCTTTGCAGCATTCATACGTACCTTTGTGATATATTCGATACAGGTCTCGCCCGTCATGCTCCGGAATATTCTGGACAGGTAATTAGACGTCAGCGCAAGCCGGTCGGCCAGGCTGTTAACGGAGAGATCGGGATTGGAATACTCCCTGTCAACAATCTCTTTTACCTGTTCGGCGATCACTTCCGCATATCTTCTGGTAGAATTTCTTTTTTTTCGAATCATCCTCTCTGCCATTTGATGAAAGGCCTCTTCTATCCCGTCAAAGTTCATGATACTGCTCTGGGTAACTCTGAACTCGTCAAGTTCATCTATCCCCATATCGTTTGCGGTGCGGTTCATAGCCACCAGCAGCTGGAACAGCATAACCTGTGACTCCTCCACCGGGTACTTGGGAGGCATGACCTTATGGAAAAATGTCCGCAAAAACCGGTCATTTAAGGTGTCATGAAACCGCAGCATATCCAGGATCTGCTTCTCATCCGCATAGGGATATTCCGGTTCACCCGCACGTTTGAGGGCGATATCTGCAAAATAAAGGTAATACACCTCTTGTATGTCCCGGATCGACTTTGCCGCTTCGACTGCTTCCCTGGCAAGCCGGCCGATCGTTAACGGCTCCTTTCCCGTTTTGCTGATGCCAAAGCATACGTCCAACCCCAGATTCTGCGCAATGGATTCCTTCATGATTTCCAGCTTAAACTGGAACAGCCTGCCTTCCATGATCACCAGCTCGGTACCGTCATAGGGCATCAGGTAAATAGCTGCATCTCCTAATATCTCCTCCACAATCTGCCGCAGAGCAACCTCCCTTGTAAGGCTCGACTCCTGATGAAAATGACGGATAGCAACACAGGTAATCTCCCGCTTCGGAAGACAGACTGAAGCTTTTTGTGCGCCCAGTTCCAGCTGTTCCCTGTCCGCAAAACGTTCCCCCAACAGGTCATTCCAGAATTGGTTTCGCAGAACCGGAAGATATTCTTCCAGCTGTTTCTCGGCAATCGCAATCCAGTCCATGAGCTTCATCCGCTCCGCAATGTCTTTCCTGATGTCCGCGAGTACCTGCTTCAGCTTTTCGGGGGATACCGGCTTTAACAGATACCTCTTCACCCCCAGCTCCACGGCTTCCTGCGCAAACTCAAACCGGTCATGCCCGGTCAGAATGATGATGTCGCAGGTCAGGTTCTCCTTCCGTATCATCTTGATAAACTCCAGGCCGCTTAAGACCGGCATGTAGATATCGGTCAGAACAACATCCACTTTTTCCGTTTCCAGATATTCGAGCGCTTCGATCGCCCCCCCGAAAAGGACAGGCGGGTCAAAGCCCGCTTTCTTCCAGTCCAGAAGAGAGACCAGTCCCTCACGAATATTATCCTCGTCTTCCACTATCATAATTTTCATAAGACATTCTCCCTATACAACCAGAGGGGTCTGCCCCCTTTGATTTATACTCGAAGTATTTACGCCGGGATGCAGTTTAGTAAATACACATTTCGCAATGTATAATCCTTTCCAGAACCGTACGTGCGGCTTTCCCGCATACGGCTCTTCA
>NZ_WKZK01000108.1:0-4607 GCF_009680135.1 Eubacterium sp. BIOML-A2 | reverse complement strand
GTAAAGTAGTCTTTGCCATAGTAGTGCTGCAGATGATCCGGAGCTCCGTCCAGGACTGGTCCTTTTAATACCGGCGCCCCAAGTTTCGGAACATCGCAGATCTTGTATGTACAGTTTGGCCATTCCAGAATCGCTTCGCTGACATCCTTGCCCACCTTCTTGGAATCAATATCAAAACCTACAACAACTTCGATATCGGAAGGAACATATCCCCCCAGGTTATAATGCATAAGTCCGCCGGCTTCTTCTGCAATCTCCGGTGTCTTATAGAACTCGATTCCCTGAACGAGAGAGCATGCGCAGTTACCTACTCCGACGAGTGCCAATCTGATTTTTTTCTCTGCCATAGTTTTTTCCTCCTGAGATAATATGGATTATTATGTATTTGATGCTGGAGCAAATGTTAAAGTTAACGTTTAAGTAACCGGACAAAAAAATTTATTAGGTTGTCCTCAGTATGAAAATGTGAAAAGATAAATAAATGATAGTTAACGTTAACTGTATCATTTGATCTGCTTCATGACCCCATTCTAAATCCAAAAAATAAAAATGTCAATTGGCATATATGCACAAAAAGTTCAGAGAAAATTAGTCAATATTCTCAAAAAGTCTAATGTTGAATGAAAAATCGGCTGAAGGAGCAGAAAAAAGCGGATTTTTTTGTATAAAGTGTTGGACAATGTTTGAATAGTAAGCTATACTAAAAATTAAGAAAATACAGTTACTGTACCGATAACTTAAATGTTACTTATTATTTCAGTTTTTTTCGTTATAGTGAGGCTGTACATAGAAAAATCTCTGCTGTTAAGGAGTGAAACAAACTTTTGCCAGCAGATTGAACGGAGGGGATACTCAGTGAAAAATGAAAAGGTAGATATTGTCACTATAGGCAATATTGTAAAAGAGACAATTTTTCTGACGGATAAGATAGTGGGGCCGGTTCTTGGAAGCCCCTGTGCATATACAAGCCTGGCTCTGGCGAAAGCCGGAAAGAGTACGGGGATTGTGACCTATTGCGGCGAGGAGATGCAGAAGCTAATAGAAAGAGAACTGCGCATGGTGGATACAACGGGATGCATTCCCTATATGTATACGACAGAGAATCATTTGATTTATCAGGAAGATGCGAAAAACAGGGTAGAGTATTTTAAAGTAGCTCCTGTGATCAGTTATGAAGTAATACCGGAGACATATCTGGAAGCCTCCACATTTTTCATCTGCCCAATGGACTATGAAGTGGACATTGAGATATGCCAGAAGCTGAATGCGGCCGGAAAGCGCATTATCGTGGATCTGGGCGGATACGGCGGAACCACCTCCTACAATCATTTTCCGGTAGGAACATACCGGGGAAGAAAACTGGTGGATGATTTATGTGCAAATGCATTCATAATAAAAGCCAGCCAGGATGACCTGCGTTATCTGATGCCGGATCAAAGCGTGGAAGACTGCCTGGAGTATCTGACTGCAAGAGGCCCCAGATATGCCGTTGTTACCATGGGAGATCAGGGGGCGGCATTCCAGGGGGCAGGCGGAAAAGTACAGTTTTCGGACAGTTACCCTACGATGGAAGGAAAGGAAAAGAACCTGACGGGAGCCGGAGATGCATTTTCGGCAGGTTTAATGGCGGCTTTGGATGAAAAGCCCGATGACATAGTTTATGCAGTAGAGTATGCCAACAGTATGGCATCACTGATTCTGGAAGAGAACGGCGGATGCGTGGAGAGCAGGATGCCGGTTGAAAGAATGGTCAAGCTGCGGATGGAGGGAAAATTATAGTATGAAAAAAGTAACAAGATTGAAGGACCTGGCAGAGGGGCTTGGTGTAAGTATTACGACGGTATCTAAGGCGCTGAATGACCATCCGGATATATCCGCTAAGAGGAAAAAAGAGATTCTGGACTATGCAAGAGAAGTAAACTATGTGCCGAATCAGGTTGCCCGAAGTTTCCGCCAGCAGCGGACCAACATGGTTGGGATTATCATCAGTGATAATGCCAACCCATTCTACGCAAGGGTGATCCGGGGGATCGAAGAGACGTTATCGGCCCACGGCTACCATTGCGTCGTGATGAACAGCCATGAGGATGTGGATAAAGAGATTCAGCTTGTAGACGAGCTGAGGGGTCTTAACGTGGCAGGAGTAATCCTGACACCGGCGGCGGGAAATAAAAAGAGCTGTGAACTGCTGCGGAAATATGACATCCCCTATGTTCTGGTGAACCGTTACCTGGAAAAAGGCGAGGATACCTATGTGGTACTGGATGATTATCAGGCTGCATATATGACAGCAAAGCACCTCTGCAGTTACGGCAATGAGAAGATTTTTTTCCTGAATTTCCTGCCCAGTGTTTCTTCCGCGCAGAACAGGCTGGAGGGCTACAAGAAGGCCCTCGAAGACTGCGGCATTCCGTATGAGCCGAACATGGTCGTATCCGGCTGTACGGATCAGGCGGACGGATACGAGAGCATGAAGCGTATACTGGAGCGCAATAAACCCCCGCTGTCCGTGATGTGTTACAGCGATTATATCGCAATAGGTGCGATCTGTGCAATCCAGGAGAGGGGATTCAACCTGCCCCATGATATCGCACTCAGCGGCAATGACGACATCGGGATACTGTCCTTTGTAAAACCCCGTCTGACAACCATCGGATCGCCCAAATTAAGAATGGGCATTGAGAGCGCCAGGCTTCTGATAGAATTAATGGATGCAAGGGCAAAGCTGGAGGATGAAGAGGAAGAGACAGAACCGGAAGAGAAAAAACATGTAGTAATGAAACCAGAACTAATCCTGCGGGAGACCTCCTAAAAAGTCGGGATTTAGTTGGCTGGCTTTAGACTTGTCGATGGATGGGGACGCTTTATGACAGGGAGGCCGGGGAGGTGCTGGGGCTGTATATGCCGTTGCGATATGCACCCATGCTGCTAAGTGATTCTAGAACACCCGATGCCGGATAGGCGGGTACGCTGAACACATCACGGGAAATCTGATGATTTCCCGCGCTGGGTTCAGCAACAACTTGATTTGGAGATCAAGTTGTTCCCCGCCTATCCGGCATCGGCTGTTCAAGAATCACTAAGCGCATTCCAGCATTTCGCAACGGCATATACAGCCCCGGCACCTCCCCGGCCTCCCTGTCATAAAGCTGGCTCATCCAATCGGCAGGTAAGTTCGCCAACCGGGTGGGATCCCGGACCAGGGCAGCGGATGTGGATTGGCTATGCGTGTCTTTTCATCTTCAAGATGTGCATGAACTGTAAGCCGTATCCCCTTGCTTATGTACACCTACTGGGGACATAAAAGTCCCGCCAATTCTATATCCATACGCTGCCCCCGTTTGAGGCCCCACCTTAGGAACGAGTCCTTTTCCTGCCGGTTGGATGCGCCAGCTCCATGAAGGGATAGCTGAAAGCCTCGCGGAGAACATCCATGTCCTTTCAAAAACGCTCAAAGCGAACCTTAGAAATTCTTGGTGGGAAACAGCCCTGAAAATGGAGAGATTTTTGGATTCCGAATCCAAAAATCAACTGACCCAGCGCGAGAAATCATCGGATTTCTCGTGATGTGTCAGTGGTGCTCCATTTTCAGGGCTGTTTCCCGCCTAGAATTTCTTAGGTCCGCGGCCGCGTTTTTGAAAGGACATGGATGTTCTCCGGGAGGTTTTCGGCTATCCCTTCATGGAGCTGGNTTAGCGACGAGCTTTAGCCTCGGCGCGGATGGGGACGCTCCATAAAGGGATAGCCGAAAACCTCCCGGAGAACATCCATGTCCTTTCAAAAACGCTCAAAGCGAACCTTAGAAATTCTTGGTGGGAAACAGCCCTGAAAATGGAGAGATTTTTGGATTCCGAATCCAAAAATCAACTGACCCAGCGCGAGAAATCATCGGATTTCTCGTGATGTGTCAGTGGTGCTCCATTTTCAGGGCTGTTTCCCGCCTAGAATTTCTTAGGTCCGCGGCCGCGTTTTTGAAAGGACATGGATGTTCTCCGCGAGGTTTTCGGCTATCCCTTAACGGAGCGCCCCCATCCGCGCCGAGACTAAAGCTCGTCGCTGAATCCCGATTTGGCAGTTTTGGATAAATTATGGGGGATGTCTTTGTTGAAAAGTGACAATTGACTTTTAGTATTTTTACGGGTACAATTTGAAACAGATAAGAAGTTAACGTTAAAGTAAACGTTATTTTTTTGAAGTTTAACTTTAACGTTAACTTTATCGGTTACTACAATTTAACATTACATTTAGGAGGAAAAGACTATGGCAGGGAAAAAGATCAGACTGGCGCTTGTGGGAGTGGGGAATTGTGCATGTTCTCTTGTTCAGGGGATTGAGTTCTATAAGACACCGGAGATTGCTGAAGAGGCCGGCGGGCTTATGCATTATAACCTGGGGGGATATGTTCCTTCCGATATCGAAGTTGTTGCAGGTTTTGATATTGATTCCAAGAAGGTGGGCAAGGATGTCAGCGAAGCAATTCTGGAATGGCCAAACTGTACATACAAAATCTGTGATGTTCCGAAACTCGGAGCGCCGGTATTAAAAGGACCAGTCCTGGACGGAGCTCCGGATCATCTGCAGCACTACTATGGCAAAGACTACTTTAC
>NZ_WKZK01000107.1:0-7096 GCF_009680135.1 Eubacterium sp. BIOML-A2 | reverse complement strand
AGGGAAGAAACGGGAGCCTTCGCTTAAGATGGTGCTGCCCCTTTTCATCCTGGCCGCAGGGGCGCTGCTCATGGGCGTGTTTCCGGGCAGCCTGATTACATTTCTTGGAAACATAGCGGCAGCGGTCGTATAAGGAGGTGGGGACATGAACGAAACGTTTTTAATCATAGCCGTGGTTTTTCCGATCGTGACAGCGGTCTTTATTCCGCTCATTCCGTTTCGGAAACGCGCGCACATGGAAGTCTATATCGAAGCCGTGGTCCTGCTGACTTCGGCCCTTGTCCTCCTGCTTTTGTTTAACCGGCCGGGGGAACTGGTGCTGCTGCAGTTTTCAGAGAAGGTGTCCTTTGCTTTGAAAATCGACGGGATGGGCATGGTGTTTGCGGGGCTGGTCTCGGTCCTGTGGCCCATTGCCACCTTGTATTCCTTTGAGTATATGTCTGCGGAAGAGCGGGAGCAGCCGTTCTTCATGTTTTATACCATGACCTATGGGGTGACCCTGGGCATTGCTTTTTCAGCCAACATCGTGAGCATGTATTTCTTCTACGAGATGCTGACCCTGGTGACCATCCCGCTGGTGCTCCATACCTTTACCCGGGAAGCGGTCCTTGCGACCAGGAAATATATTTATTTCTCCATCGGCGGGGCGGCCCTGGGGTTCATGGGGCTGGTCTTTTTGGTCCGCTATGGGGGCCCCGGCGGGTTCACCCTGGGGGGGATCCTCCAGGGGCATACGGCAGGCCTTGGGATGGACCTGGCGCTGCTGCTCTATGTGGCGGCGTTTTTAGGCTTCAGCATCAAGGCGGCCATGTTCCCTTTTTATTCCTGGCTTCCGGATGCGGGCGTGGCGCCTACGCCGGTGACCGCGCTGCTGCATGCGGTGGCGGTGGTAAAGGCGGGGGCATTTGCCGTGATCCGGCTGACCTATTACTGTTTTGGCACGGAGCTTCTGCGGGGGACCTGGGCACAGAACGTGGTAATGGCCCTGGCCATGTTCACGGTGGTGTTCGGCTGCAGCATGGGCGTGAAGGAGACGCACATGAAGCGGCGGCTGGCCTTCTCTACGGTGAGCAACCTGTCCTACATCATCTTTGGGGCTACGATCATGACGCCGGCGGGCCTTTTAGGCGCGCTGTGCCATATGGTGTTCCATGCGGTCATGAAGATCAGCGCTTTTTTCTGCGCCGGATCCATCATGCACCAGACCCACAAGCACTATATCTATGAGATGGACGGTTTTGGGCGGAAAATGCCCTGGGTGTACGGGGCCTTTACGGTGTCGGCCATCGGGATGATGGGGGTGCCCGGGGGGTGCGGGTTCATCAGTAAATGGTACCTGGCAAAGGGGGCCTTAGAAAGCGGGAACCACCTGGCCTGGATCGGGGTGGGGTGCCTGCTGGTGTCGGCGCTTTTGACGGCCATCTATATGATGACCATCGTGGTAAGGGGCTTCTTCCCGGAGAAAGGGTTTGATGAGAAGGCCCTGGCGGGGGTGAAGGACCCCAGCTGGCAGATGGTCCTGCCCCTGCTGCTGTTTTCCCTTGCGATCATCGGGTTCGGGCTGTACAGCACGCCGCTTACGGATTTCCTGGCGAAGGTTGTGACGGGCGTGTATTAGAGTGGATAACCGGAAGGCTTTTGTGAAAAGGCCGGTGTGTTTTTGAAGACGGTAACCGGTGAATTTGAGGAAGCAGTAACCGGTGGATTACAGGAGGTTGAGAATGAGGTATTTTAGGAGGTGGCACGCATGAATGGAATCCAACTGGCAGTCCCGGTGTTTTATCCCATGGCCGGGGCGCTGCTGACCTATCTGATCGGGAGGAAATCCAAGGAGGGACGGAATTACTTTGCGGATTTCATCGTCATTACGGAATTCCTGCTGCTGCTCTATGGGGCATTGCGCCTGCAGGGGAGCGAGGGCATCCTGGAGGGGATCTGCGGGATGGGCCTGCATTTCAGTATGGACGGCTTCCGGGGGATCTACGCGGTGGTGGCCGGGTTCATGTGGATGATGACCATTGTATTTTCGCGGGAGTATTTCAGGCATTACCGGAACCGGAACCGGTATTACTTGTTCCAGCTGGTGACCCTGGGGGCTACCGTGGGAGTTTTCCTGTCCGCGGATTTATATACCACGTTTCTGTTTTTTGAGATCATGTCCTTTACGTCCTACGTGTGGGTTGCACAGGATGAGAGGAAGGAATCCTTAAGGGCCGCCCAGACTTACCTGGCAGTGGCGGTGATCGGGGGCATGGTGCTGCTGATGGGGCTGTTCCTGCTCTACACGTCCGTGGGCACGCTGGAGATCGGGGCGCTCTATGAGGCCTGCCAAAGTTATCCGGATAAAAGGCTGCTTTATATAGCCGGGGGCTGCCTGCTGTTCGGGTTCGGGGCGAAGGCGGGCGCCTTCCCGCTCCATATCTGGCTGCCCAAGGCCCATCCGGTAGCGCCGGCGCCGGCTTCCGCCCTGCTGTCCGGTATCCTGACTAAGGCGGGGGTATACGGGATCCTGGTGGTCAGCTGCTACATGTTCTACGGGGACGAAAAGTGGGGCAGCCTGATCCTGGCCCTGGGCGTGGTGACCATGTTTGGGGGCGCGGTGCTGGCAGTCTTTTCCGTGGATTTAAAACGCACCCTGGCGTGCTCGTCCATGTCCCAGATCGGGTTTATCCTGGTGGGGACGGGGATGCAGTGCCTGCTGGGGGAGGAAAACGGGCTGGCAGTGCACGGGACCTTCCTGCACATGATGAACCACTCCCTGATCAAGCTGGTGTTATTCATGGCGGCGGGCGTAGTGTTTATGAACACGCACCAGCTGAACCTGAATGAGATCCGTGGATTTGGGCGTAAGAAACCGTTCTTAAACCTGGCCTTTCTGATGGGGGCCTTAGGGATCGGGGGCATCCCGTTCTGGAACGGGTATATCAGCAAGACCCTGCTCCATGAGAGCATTATCGAGTATTCCAAGGCCCCGGTGTTTGTGTTTGTGGAATGGATGTTCCTGATCAGCGGGGGGCTGACGGTGGCGTATATGCTGAAGCTGTATGTGTCGGTGTTCTGGGAGAAGAATGCGGACCCGGCAAGGCAGGCGGAATTTGACGGCATGGGAAAGCACTACATCAATAAGCAGAGCATGGCGGCGATTGGCGTGAGCGCGGCAGTCCTGCCGGTGCTGGGGATGACGCCGGTGAAAACGATGGAAGCGCTGGCAGGTGCGGCCCAGGGCTTTATGCGGATGGAAGGGGAGGCACATATCCCCCACTTCTTCAGCATGGAGTGCTTAAAGGGGGGGCTGATCTCGATCGCCATCGGGGCCCTGGTGTATCTGCTGGTGATCCGGAGGGTGTTCCTGCGCAAGAAGGAAGGGGGCGCCAGCACCTATGTGGATGCGTGGCCGAAATGGCTGGACCTGGAGAACCTGGTGTACCGTCCGCTGATCCAGGGGGTGCTGCCGTTTATCGGGATCTTTGTGTGCCGGATCGGGGATTCGCTGGTAGACGGCCTGGTGGTGGCGCTTAGGAAGACGCTGTATAGGGACCGGAAGATTCCTTACCGTACGGGGTCGCTGCCGAAAGTGGACACGGCCATCGGGAAGCTGCTGGACCAAGGCGCGGCGTACTTAAAGAAGCAGGAGGAGAATGTGTCATACCGTAGGAAGCTGGGGATCCGTGCGCTGGAGAGGAAGGAAAGCCGGGATATGATCCGTTACAGCCTTTCATATGGGCTGCAGCTGGCGGGGATTGGGATGATCCTGATCCTGGTGTATCTGCTGCTGTAGGGCAGTGTGAAAAGTTATGGTGTTATAGGAGAGCAAACCGGGAGAACAGGCTGGAGAGTGTCTGTTTTCCCGGTTTGTTTCGTCAGGAGGGTATCTACATCCTTTGTTAAAAGGCCATTCCATATCTCGATACGTATTCCTTACAGTCACACAAGCGATGCTGCTTCCGCTGTTTGTGTGCAATATTCACTAGGCAATTATTGATATTTTATTTACATTAAAAGCAAGTGTAAATTGATGAGAAGCTGATGGTGGCAGGAGTACTTTTTTATAATAGTATACCTGATGCAGCAAGGCAGCCGGCAGGAATAAATGGGTGAAGGCCATTTATTATAAAGGGAAACAATGAAACAAGATTAGAGCGTCCTTGATAATTCATAGCGTCTATCTGACCGCCCTGCTCACCCGGGCACATGAATTATCAAACATACTCTGTCAGAGAAAGGAATGGTAGCAGAAGATGAGAGAAGTAAAAGAAGTTGTTAAGAAGTTTACTCCGGAAGAAATTAAAGAATATCTGAACCGTATAGGAATGTCTCCGGTAGAAAAACCTACCAAAGAGGCGCTGGATGAGATAATCTATCGCCAACAATGTTCACTTCCATTTGAAAATTTAGACAGTTTTGATTTACATAAGGAAGTGTGCCTTGATCCTGACTACGTATTTCAGAAAATTATTCGGGGAAAAAGAGGCGGATACTGCCTGGAACTGAATGGGTTATTATATCGTCTGCTCATTAGTCTCGGGTACGATGCAAGATTATGTTTTGTAAGGGTTTTACTGGGATCGGATGACTTTACGACTTGGGCGGATCACAGAGCGATAATCGTAACTCTTGATGGAGCAGAATATTTCTGCGACGGCGGCCTCGGAGGTCCAATGCCTGCAGGTGCATTAAAGATTGACACCGACGAGTGGCAGACTTATAAAAAAGAGTCATTCCGAGTTCTGCCCAGTATAAAGGGGTGGTATGAAGTGCATCGGAAAACCCGTATCAGCCAGCAAGTAGGAAGGGAAGATGCAGCGGAGAGAATAGAAATACTGTTTTCCGATGTCGCATGCTTTAGTTCTGATTTTGCCTTCTTGAACTATTTTCAGTCGACATGTAAAGATGCGCGTTTCTGTACACTAAGAGTTATAAACATACGTACCGAGGACGGGTACCGCACGCTTGTCAATGATGAGTATAAAGAAGTGTCAGAAGATAACGTAGTAATCGAGCCGGTTGGCGGACGCTTAAAAGAAGTGCTAAAAGAAAAGTTTGATATTGAGATTGAGTTATAGATGTAGGGAGTTTTATGGCGGGTGAGGGACGACCTGGAAAACGGACATAGGGGTGTGCGGATACGGGTTTTGGCTGTAAGCCAGAGTAAAGGAAAAAGGAAGAAAAAATGCGGCGACCGTGGCCACATCGCCCAAAGCCTTGATGGCTTTGCGAGCTGGGGCCAGGAAAAACGGTGATTCGGGATCACCGTTTTTGCCCCATTTTTTCTTCCTTTTTTCTTAACTCTGACTAACAGCCAAAAGACGCATCCGTACACCCCCATGTCCGTTTTCCAGGTCTGGCGCATCAACGCGGTAAGACGGCTACATTTTTAAGGGATCTGGGCGGGAGTGGCGGATGTGTATTTACTATAATAAAGGGTATACAAGTAAGATGTGTATTGGGGATTATCTATGGTTTTATCCTATTCTTAGCTATTTAATTATGACATAATATTTATTATCTATACATACATCATATATGGAAGAAACCCCTCAACTGTAAGGTTCGAACAAACCACACAACGGACAATTCAAAGCCCCGCTCTAAATCCCGGATAAAGTACTGCACGGTCATACACCATCCGCTGTCCCCGATTATGCATCCCGTAGGGATTGCACCATACCTGCCGTCCGGATGCGCCAAGCCTGCCAGGGAGGGAGACGGGGGCGGAGGGAGGCGTACAGCCTGTTTGAAGTGACCAGTCAGGAGATAGGTAAGTCTTTTGTTTCAGGAGATAGGTAAGTCGATTCAACAGGTGGTAAGTCGAATTGTTAATTAGTATCAGTTTAAAACATCCATTGCCGTTATACAAGCGGTTTTTGTATCAAGCATACCAAGTGGAAAGTCGTGAAGCCAAATGATATATGTTTTATCACCGTTTGGCTGCACTCCTACCTGTAAGCCTCGAAGTGATGAACTTACAGAATACAGTGTTTTGTTGATTTTTACTTCTCCATGTTTGTTAATCTTTCTTGGCAGGTAACCAATCGGATATTCCAGTTCTGCTAACGCTTCTTCGTATAGCAGAGTAGATTTTTTATAAAAATCGGATGGAGTACTCATTTGTAAGGCTTCATGTGGGCGGATGTTGTTGTATTCTTCCACCCACAAATCAATGGCGGCTTGATTGGCCTCTCTGCCACCAGGTATTTTTCCTTGAATCTCCCTACTTATATCTGCATGCATGCGTTCGTGGGCACCATTTTGCGTTGGACAGCCTGGATCGGTACGATCCGGAAGAATGCCAAGAGACATCCACCATGCGCTTAAGGTTGTCAAACCAAGGAAGCCATTTGAGGAAGCAAAAGGAGTACCATTATCACTGCGAATGATTTTGGGAAGTCCGTAGTGATAGAATAATTCTTCAAATACAGCTTTGACAGCATCAGCAGTTGTTCTCTCCATCAGGCGGATGGTAAGAATGTATCGGCTGTGCAGATCACGTACGGTCAGTGGAACACAGCGTTCCCCCTGGGACATCCACCAGCCTTTAAAATCAACGGTCCAGACATCATTGGGCTGAAGAGCTTCCAACTTATTACGCAGCTTGGAAGCAGTTGGATCGGGATGCCGAAAGCGTCGTTTGGGAATCAACCCAGCTTTTCCCAAAATGCGATAAATACTACTCTCAGATGGTGTTGGCGACTCTGGATAAGCGCTCTTGTAAAGAACGGCCAGTTTCTTAGGCCCCCAGGCCGGATGAGCGGAACGCATTTTAATTAAACGAATGACGGTATCTTCATCCAGCTGATTCGGAGAATTAGAAGGGGCCCTGCTCTGATCCGCGAGGCCGGAGAAGCCAAATTCCAGAAAGCGGTTTTTCCACTTATGTCCAGTTTTTTCTGAGATTCCAAACTTTTGACAGAGAGCCTTAAAGCTATCAGTTCCACATAGATATTCTGTAATAAATTGTTTACGTTGTTCCATAACAGAGGTCTCCTTCCATGGCATACAGAAACACCTTCTTTCGTTGGTTATTTCTGTATAGTTTAACATTTGGACTTACCTATGTCCTGAAACTTTTTACTTACCTATGTCCTGAAACTGGACA
>NZ_WKZK01000106.1:0-4033 GCF_009680135.1 Eubacterium sp. BIOML-A2 | reverse complement strand
TAAAACTGGCCGTTTAATATGGCCCTGACTGGCCGGGAAATGCGGCCCTGCTGGCCGCAGAAAGTGGCTGTTTGCACTTGTTGATTTGTCGAAAACCTTAACTCAGCAATACCATCCTTACCGCCAAATAGATAATGATAAGACTGTAGGCAGTTTTTTTGGGAAGCAATCTAATCATTATATCTTGCAATCCGAGAGTATTAAGCATACCCATTGAGGTTTCACCTTTTTCTATAACCCCATCTTACTCCGTTGGCAATAGGAAGCAGTTATCAACTAAAATTGCAATCTCATTATTCTTTTTTGCTTATCAACCGGGTTTCATACTTCATTCCACCACAAGGGCTCTATCGATTTTAGGGAATTGTATTGTATCATCAAATTATGAGCTTGACACGATATCTGCTTTTGTTTTGTCTCCCATTTCCACACCGCATATTCCATAACTTGAAGTGTACTGTAAAACAGGTTTTTTCCCCAAAACTCGCTTGTTACGCAACCGTCCATATAGTTTAATAATAGCGATTTTGCAAAGTGACGATGTTTGGTTTCTCCCATTGTAGTCAAATATACGAAATCCGCTTCTAGCTCACCCACGCAACCATTCTCAAAGTCTATTAGAGACAGTCCTTTTTCACCTACTACAAAGTTTTCGGGACGAACATCCCTATGAAGAGCCCCTAGCTTTCCTGGATGAGCAAATGCGCTATATGATTTCACGAAGTCGATACATGCGTCCAAACCTGGAAACGAAAGCCTATGCATCATCACCGTGTTGCAGATTTGGTCAACTCTAGCCTTTAAATCCTCAGAATAGTTATCGTTTATAAGAGTTCTATGATGTAGCCGTTTCATTAGCATTGCTGCTTGTCTACCATACTCAGATATAATAGTCGGATTAGAAAACTCAATAAGAGAATCCAATCCGGTACCATTGATGAATGGAGACAAGAGCAATAATTTGCTTTCATCTGGTGTTATATACATATCTGGTATCGCCAGCCCTAGACCATGTATTTCAGCCAATGAGTTATACCATCTTATTCTCTCCGTTGAAGCTTCAAGCATTTTGGCCATCCAGTGGTGGCCATTAGATGAGACTTTGTACTTCAACGCACTTGAATTTCCTTGAGTTATTTCTATACATGATTCAGCACGCGCTCCAGTAAGTTGTCTAAAAATTTCACAAAATTCGTTTTTATCCATATCATGCCTTACCACTCTTTATTTCGCAAATATGCCTATAATAATTATTCCTTGCAATTAGTTCATCGTGCGTTCCGTAATCAACAATATCGCCTCTATCCATAAGCACGATTTCATCATACTTTCTTATCAGTAGTGGTGAGAAATTATGAGACACAAAGATAACCGTTGGTTGTTCAAGGTTTAGCAACATATTCTCTATGGAGTAAGCGGTTTGAACATCAAGTGTTGAGATGGCTTCGTCATAGATTATTGCTTCTGGTTGATTCACTAATGATCTAGCAATTTCCACTCTCCGGGTTTCCCCGCTAGATAGATTGCGTTCGCCATCCTTTACTACTCGTTCCAGCGGAACCGTTAGACCTACTGTGTTTACAATTTCGGTTAATCTCTCATCTTCGATATCTCTAAACAAAGTGATATTATGCTTTACCGTGTCGCAGATAAGCGAAACAGATTCATTGATATAGCAAACTTTCTTACTCAATTGTTTGTGAGGAAACTTTTTTAAGTCAATCCCATCTAGTGAAATCCTGCCGGTATATTCCATCGTGCTGTTTTTGAGGAGTCGAAGTAAGGTGCTTTTTCCTGCTCCATTTTTCCCAATGATCAGATACTTTTTACCTGGAAGGAAACAATGCGACACGTGATTAATTAAATTCTTGTCATTTACTGTAACGGTAACGTCTTCAATTTCAATTCCTGTTGATTTGCCAATCAATACCTCTTCGTCTTTTGCAGTATTTGTTTTAGCATAGTTAAAAAGGTGTCTTATTTTTTCGGAAATACTTTTAACTGATTCTATAGAGTTAATTCCCATTATTATGCTTTGCATAGGTGAGATTATTTGATTGCAAAACTGATATGCTGCGTAAATAAGACCAATCGTTATTTCCCCGTTCATCATCAAAACAATGCCGTATCCAGTCACAATAAACTTCAATACTGAATTGCATGTTTTTGCAAGTGTATTAACAAAAGTCAACGCCATATCAGCGTCATCCTTACTCGATTCCATATCTCTGTTTAGCTTTGCGAACTTTCCACGAATCTTATCTTCTACTAAATAGTTGTGAATTGTTTGAAACGCAGAGAAATAGTCTTTTATACGTTGGGTGAAAAGTGATAACTTGTCGATATAGATCCTATTTTTGTTTACTGAATATGCTTTTACGATAAAGCATATACTTACGCTTACTATTTCTCCAATTATAATAACAACGGCAAGCTTTCGATTCAGCGTAAATACAACATACGCGGAAATAATTAGAGCAATGATGTTCTCTAAAACCGAAAGCCATGCCTCAAAGTATTTATTCTCCAGTATGGTTATATCGTTGGAAAAAGCAGCAATACGATGACCAACATCTGGATCATTAAAAATATCAGTAAAAGAGAACATAGTGCGCCGAAACATATCTTTGCGAAGAGACTCTCGTGCATATTTAACTAAATTCGCTCGAAGAGCCTGCACAAGAAATAACAGGAGTCCATGCGCTACAAAAATTAGCAAAACAATTAAAAGTGCACGCGAAAAACCAGCGTAATCTCCAGCCACAGCATTATCCATCATTTCAGCAGATATAATATTAGACTTAGCTCCTAATGTTGGATTCAGAAAGATTAGCAATAAATATGGGATTAAGAATAAGATGCGTTTTAAGAAATACTTGAAAAGCATTTACTGAACTCCTTCCGTTTTACCACATCTAATTTCATAGATTTCCCTGTACTCTTTGGAATTGTCCAGTAAAAATTCATGTGTCCCTGTTGCAAGAACACAACCATCATCCATCAAAACAATTATATCGTATTGTGACAAAAGTTGACCGGAAAATGCATTGGATATCATAACCACAGTTGAATCAAGACTAAGAATCAACTTCTCAATTTCATACGCAGTTTCAATGTCCAATGTGGATACTACTTCATCGAACACTAGCACTTTGGGATACGCCACTATTGCTCTAGCAATCTCCAGTTTTCTCCGCTCTCCGCTGGAAAGGTATTTCCCATAATCACCGACTGCTCTTTCCAATGGAACATGTAAGTCTGCTTTTTCCATTGCAAATTGCAATTGTTCCTCTGGGATATTACGGAACAGAAGGATATTATTTCTAACAGTATCGGATAGTAGAGATACCGTTTCGTTAGAATATGATACTAATTCGCTCATATTACTTCCTTCCGGCGTCCGAAGTTCCACCCCATTAAGCATAATTTTTCCATCATAATTGGGATATGTGTGTTTCAACAGTTTAAACAACGTGCTTTTACCGGAACCGTTTCGCCCGATCACTAGATATTTTTTCCCTGGTTCCAAAGAAAGATTAACACCACTTAAGATAGTCTTCTCATGAATCGACAATCCTACTCCTTGAAAGTTGATATGCAAAGTCTCCACATGTGTTTCTCTTGCGTGCAGCGATATCTGTTTGTCTTCCGCTTCCTCGACATATTTTTCTCTCATGTTAGATATTTTGCTTTCTAGTCTCTTCATAGAACGGATCATGCCTAGACGGTGACCAATGCTTTGTAATGGCATTCCAAGTTCACCTGCAAGAATATATGCGGCGAACACGCTGCTTATTGCGAGAGAGCCATTAATAACTCCCTGCAGGCCCAATATCACAACTAATAAAGGGACAAACCACGCCAACCTTCCCACAAGATTATTAACAATCACCAAGGAAAGTTCTGCTTTGTACTTTATTGTCTCAACATCTGCATTTTCCTTTTCAAACTGGTTTTGATTATTCCGGGCCTCCGGCCCACCCAGGCCGCAGTTTAGCGCAGTTAGACCGCGCATCAGCCCATTTGATACAAT
>NZ_WKZK01000105.1:0-4437 GCF_009680135.1 Eubacterium sp. BIOML-A2 | reverse complement strand
TCTTTCATACTGATTTTAGTATATCAGATTCATTAAAATCTGTCCGAAAAAGTGTCTTAATTTATGAGACCATTATACTGCGGATTAACCGTCCATAGTAGATGGAAGCAGCAGAAGAAGGAAATTTTCGTTTTTTAATATGTGTTATGGGGTCTGACAGGACGCCGCTGCCGTTGCTGTCATAAATTTTCTTCAGAAAATCTGGGTTGAGTGATGTGGCGTTTACCACATTGCTGTATCCGTCATTCCAGTATAATGTATCGCCAGACATCGTTGTAAGCGAAAAAGAAAGAACATGGTTATCCGTACGCATCATGGAATTAATATCCGGCTGTATCTGCATTTTCTCGTAAGAAGACAACGTCCTGTCTTTTCCATTTTCCAAACATTTTAATATAGCATCATTGTAGTAAACCGATGAAGTAAGGTTGTTGAAGTGGCTGATTTTTTGCAGCAAATTCGATGCGGTTAATTCTAATATCTGCCGCTGGGATAAAATTTCAGCGTTCAGGGTTCTGTTTACTTCGAAACGATAAAGAAACAATGCCGTAATTATCATGGGAATGATAGCAGCAAAAATAAATATTTCTAATAACTGGATTTTTAGTGATATCTTTTTCGCTTTCATTAAATTACAATTCCGATCCTAATTCAAAAGAGTATTGGCTGTTAAAAAGATTGTATCATGTACAGTATAATATAATGAAAGAAAAAAAATACACTATTAAAAAAAATTAGTATTTTTTTCTAATAGTGTATAGAAATAAAATAAAATAAAAACCGCAAAAGGAGAATAATGAGTATGAAAGCATTTATACCTGCCAAAAGAGTTAAAGTTAAAAATATAAAAATAACAGAAGGTTTTTGGGGCGATATACAAAATATGATTATAAAAGAGGCGATACCCTATCAGGAAAAGATACTTAAAGATGAAGTTGCAGGTGCAGAAAAAAGCCATGCAATAGAAAATTTTAAGATTGCAGCAGGTATTTCTAATGGTGAATTTTATGGGACTGTTTTTCAGGATAGCGACGTTTCAAAATGGATTGAAGGCGTTGCATATTCATTGTCAGTCAAATCTGATCCGGAACTGGAAGAAAGAACAGATAAAATAATCAGTTATATAAAAGCGGCGCAGCAGGAAGACGGCTATTTGAATACATATTTTATTATCAAAGAGCCGGAGCATAAATGGCAGAATCTCCAGGAAGGTCATGAATTATATTGTGCAGGGCATTTGTTTGAAGCAGCTGCGGCATATTATGAAGAGACTGGGAAAAGAGAGCTGCTTGATGTGGCAATCCGATTGGCAGACCACATTGACCGACGGTTTGGGGACGATAAAATTTCGGGGATTCCGGGGCATCCAGAGGTGGAAATAGGGCTGATGAAATTGTATTTTATTACAGGGAATGAAAAATACAAGAAATTAGCGTCATATTTTGTAGAACAACGAGGGCAAGATCCTGATTTTTTTATGAAAGAAAAACAAAACAGAGGATGGACTTTATTTCATATGGATCCTTATGATCGAGAAAATGCACAATGTCATAAACCTGTGCGGGAACAGGACGAGGCGGTAGGACATTGTGTAAGGGCAGTCTATCTTTATACCGCCATGGCAGGACTGGCTATGGAAACGGAGGATGTAACGCTTTATGAGGCCTGTAAAAAATTGTGGAACAATATTGTCCGAAAAAAGATGTATATCACAGGCGGAATCGGTTCAACAGCCCGTGGAGAAGCCTTCACTCAAGCTTATGATCTTCCCAATGATACAGCTTATGCAGAAACATGTGCATCAGTTGCCATGGTTATGTTCGCGAAACAGATGCTGGATCTTGACCCGGATGCATCTTATGCAGATATTATGGAGAGGGAACTATATAACGGGGTAATGGGTGGAATGCAGTTGGATGGGAAAGGTTTTTTTTATGTCAACCCGCTGGAAACAGTCCGCGGAATATCCGGAGAACATTTTGGATTTGAGCATGTACTGACCCGAAGACCGAAGTGGTATGCATGTGCATGCTGCCCGCCTAATCTTGTGAGGCTTTTTATGTCAGTCGGAAAATATATTTGGACTGAGAAAAAAGAGATTATTTATTCACATTTGTTTATCAGTCAGACAGCAGAACTGGAGAAAGCTAAAATACAAGTTGACAGTAAATTGCCTTGGGATGGAGATGTGACATTTAAAATAGCATCAAAAACAGAGGAAAAGTGGACTCTTGCAGTCAGAATTCCAGAATATGCGGAAGGATTCCAGGTTATTTGTAATGGAGAGGAAGTAAATTATAAATCTACGATTAGCAAAGGCTACATCTATCTCGAAAGAAACTGGGGAGAGGACATACTTGAAATTCACTTTGGACTGAATATAAAAAAAGTTTATGCCAATCCTCAGGTGCGCGCCGATGCTGGATGTGTTGCATTTATAAGAGGGCCTATTGTGTATTGTTTTGAACAGGCGGATCAAAGAGAAAGCTTGCATAAATACAGAATTCCGAAGGATGTTCAGGCGGAGACTATGGTATGTAAAGAAGGAATTTTGAAAGATCTGGTCTTGCTTAAAGTTTCAGGAATGTGTCTGGAAGAATCGGATGACTTATATATGACTCAGATGCCACAGGCAAGTAATGTATTGCTGACAGCAATCCCATACTTCTCATGGGGAAATAGGGCAAAAGGGGATATGAGAGTATGGATGCCGGAAAAATAAAAATTCCACTTTTAAAAAAAATTAGTATTTTATTTACCAAAAAGAATTTATAGAATAAGGCTATAAAAGATATGAGCTCATAAAAACTTATAAAGGAGGAGAACAATGAGAAAACTTTACAAATTAAAGAGAAGAATATCTGTCGTTCTGGTGGGAGCGTTAGTGCTGGGAATGAGCGGAATAGCGTCAGGGTGCGGAAAAACCACAGGAAGTACGGAGACAACGAAAGAGGCACAAGGTGATGGCCCTATTGAACTTGTTTATTGGAATCAGTGGACTCAGGAAGCGGAAATGGAATTCCTGGAAAAATATATCGAGGAATATAATAATTCTCAGGACAAATATCATGTAACATTTCTTGCAATCCCGTTTGAGGAATACACAACGACAAAGCTTGCAACAGCATTTGCCACAAATGAAGCGCCGGATATCTTTGAATGTAGTCCTGCAATTATAAATCAGTATCTTGATGCCGGGGTTTGTGAACCACTGGATGATATCTTTACCGATGAGATAAAAAATGATTTTACAGAAGCTGCTTTTGACCGTGTATCAAGGGATGGACATATTTACGGAATTCCCTTGGATGGAGATCTGGTTGCACTATACTATAACAAAGAAATATTAGAAGAGCAGGGGGTAAAGCCGCCAACTACATGGGATGAATTAAAAGAAGCGGCTGCAGCATTGAATACGGACGAATATTCAGGTTTTACTTTCGAAGTCGATAAGGGCGACTGGCAGTGTTTTACCTTCTATCCTTTTGTATGGATGCAGGGGGGAAGTTTATTTACGGAAGATGGAATGGCAAACCTGAATTCAGATGAGGTAGTAAATGCACTCCAATTGTGGAAAGACCTTCTGAATTCAGGGAACTGCAACGAGACGCCGGGCAGATCCGTGTCAGACATCTCGATTTTGACAAATGGAGAAACAGCGATGCAGATCAATGGCAGTTGGTCCGTATTTCGTGCAGATCCGGAAAAGTATGGTGTAGTACCTCTTCCGGCAGTCGAAAAGGGCGGAGAAACAGCCAGTGTAGTTGGAGGATGGAATGTTTTGGTAAGCAATCAGAGCAGTGAGGAAAAAATTGCCGGTGCGAAGGATTTCATCTCATGGATGTGGTTAAACGTTGACCGTGTGACCGAATTTGATACGGATGCTAAATTTACTTACTGTATGAGAAATTCTGTAATTGAAGCGGGTAAAGATATTTATTATGTAAACGATAATGCTGCCGTATTCTCGGATGAAGTGCTTCCGACCGGGCAGCCGGAAATCGCCCTTTCAGGAGAAGCAAAGGAAATTGTGTCTACTATGATCCAGGATGCACTTTACAGCATGAGTGCGGAGGAAGCAGCTAATGCCGCACAGGAAAGCATGCTGCAATATCAGGAAAAAAGCGGATCTACATTTACCGGATAATGGGAAGGAAGAGGAGCATTTAGACGAAGGAGTAAGATCATGATGAAAAGAAAACATAAGCGTATAAAACACGAGACGGTGACCGCATATCTTATGATTGCTCCGGAAGTGATATTGATGGCTTTATTCATCTTTGTGCCGATATTATACGCATTATATATCAGCCTTTTTGACTGGAACGCGTTCGGCACAAAGATATTTACAGGAATCAGCTGATTATTCCGGGCGATTAGCCCATGCGCTGAAGCGCGTTCAGCGCACGGGTATCGCCGTTTAGCAAAGGCTGGTCG
>NZ_WKZK01000104.1:0-4504 GCF_009680135.1 Eubacterium sp. BIOML-A2 | reverse complement strand
GTCGATTCAAATATGAAAAATCAAGCGGAAATGACACCCGCTCTATTTGTCATGCCCTAATCGACTGTGAATAGTAACTTTGGCGCATCAGGTAGGCGCCAGCTATATTTCTGATTTGCGGAAAGATGATTTTCACAGGGAGCTGATCAATTGTATAGAAAGAATTAAAAGCACAGACTATCCAACAAATGAATGGGTAGATGTTTTAGACTACCTGACAGGAATTAAAAGAAGAATAGAAAGTCCCGAAGAAGGCAAAGAAGCTTTACTCGAAGCGTTATGAACAACGTAAAGAATGCAAAACAGGTATCCATAATCCCGGACGGGATTGCGGATACCTGTTTTATGATATTGGAATGGAATGTTACTGCTCACACCCTGCGGGCGTGCACAGTAACGGCATCTGCCCATCCATTCTGCCACTTGACATGTAGCACTTGATGGAGTATTATTCAAAATGAATGATGTTCAGTTTCGCGCAGGAGGTGTTTTAAATGAACTTGACGGCTACGTCAGAAGAGGCAATTATCGAAGCCTGTCAGAGAATTGTGAAAGAAAAAGGGCTTTCTGCCGTCAATATGCGTTCTGTTGCTGCAGAGTGTAATGTAGCGGTCGGCTCGATCTATAATTACTTTCCATCCAAATCTGATCTGCTATGTGCGGCAATTGAAAGTATTTGGAAGGACATTTTTCATTTATCAGGCGGAAATCCCAGGTTTGTATGTTTTGCGGACTGCCTTTCATGGATGTATGAGAGCATGAAAGAAGGAGGACGGAAATATCCGGAGTTTTTTTCCATGCATGCGCTAAGTTTTGCCTCAGAGGATAAAGTGAGAGGACGCAGAAGGATGGAGGAATATTTCACCCAATTAAAGGAAAGTCTTCTGGAAATATTAAAGAAAGATTCCAGCGTGAGGGAAGATGCATTTAATGAATGCCTGACACCGGAACTGTTTACAGACTATATCCTTATGATCTTTTTTTCATCGCTGACGGATACTCAGCAAAATAGTGCAGGACTGCTGGAGATCGTAAAGAGATGTCTTTATTAATCCATCGTCTGAAACCTGCGTAAGTCTGCCAGCCCTATTCAGCGGACTTAACGTGCCGGTACACAGAGACTCAGGCAAAATGTGTCCCCACTTTCGGAGTGGGTAAATTTTGACCCAAAATGAACAATGTTCAGATGTTTTCGGAGGTTCAACATGAAAGTAAAAAAAGAAAATTTATTGATAATAGCAAGTCTCGTATGGCTTGCGGCGGGATTCAATATTCTTCGTATAGGAATCAAATCCTATACAGGATATGTTACAATTTTAAACCTGTTCCTTTCAGCCGTCGTTTTTCTTATATTCTGGTTTATGGTCTTTTATAAACTGACGGTGAAACATACCGACAGGATACAGAAATACGAGGAGGAATTACAGTTCTTTTTAAAATTTTTCGACATCAAATCATTCTGCATCATGGCCTTTATGATGATATTCGGGATTTCAATCCGTTCATTTAACCTTGCGCCGGATGTATTTATCGCTGTTTTTTATACAGGACTCGGCACCGCCCTATTCGGGGCCGGCCTTCTGTTCGGCCGCAATTACTATAAGTATAAACAGCATTAAGAAGCCATGAAAAACGTTTTGCATCATTCAACTGGGAGGTTTATATGTCTAAATTACTGATCGCAGCGATTATTTTTATGACCCTGGCGCTTACATTCTATACAATCGGGGTATTTGGCGAAAAGAAAAAAGGAGTATTAATGAAATGGCACGTCCTAGTATTCTGGATGGGCTTTATCTGTGATACCACAGGAACGACAATCATGGGCAAAATATCAGGTACCGGCTTTTCACTCAACCTGCATACAATAACAGGCCTGATTGCCCTTCTCTTAATGGCATTTCATGCCGTCTGGGCGGCAGTCATACTTGCAAAAAACAATGAAAAAGCCAAAAAAGTATTCCACAAGTTCAGCATCATAGTCTGGTCAATCTGGCTGATCCCATATATACTAGGAATAATCATAGGAATGCAGGGATAAAACAACCTGCCCCTTATACAACTGTCCTGCCCATCCAACCCAATCCGCTGCTCCCGCCAATTTCCCCAAAAAGCGGGTATCTTACAATCCTGATGCGCCCAGCCTATCTGAAACGGGGAGAGGGATGCCTCCCGGAGAAATGGGGATGGTTCCGGATGTTTAGAGTGCGCGGTCTAGTACAGCAGTGCACTAATAATTCAGCAATAAGCACCTGCTCTCTACGCCATAGCTGCACCTGCTTTCGCTAGACGTAGGAACCACTACGCCGTCGCGAAAGCAGGCACACCTCTGACGCAGATATCAGGCACTTATTACTGAAAGATTAATGCACTGCTGTACTAGAAGTACTTACGCAAAATGAACTGCCCACGAGGGATGGAAAGTGATTTACCAAAATCACTTTCCAGTACAACCTTAAGGCCAGAAAGCATCAGGCTTTCTGGCTGCATGTTGTACGTGCCCTCGTGGGCAGCTCATTTTACGTTAGTACTTCTCCGCAAACGGGTTACATCCGGAACCATCCCCATTTCTCCGGGAGGCATCCCTCTCCCCGTTTCAGATAGGCGTCCCCACCAATTAAAATTCCCTGCTCAATAAAATTTTAATCATCCTCTTCCGTAACGACGCTGTATGTCTGCCGTTTTCTAGCCATCTCATCGCTCTCGAGGTACTCGTCATAGGTCGTGATCTTATCGATCAGTTTACCGCCCGGTACGATTTCCATGATCCGGTTGGCGGTTGTCTGCACAATTTGGTGGTCACGGGATGTGAAAAGCAGAACTCCCGGGAATTTAATCATCCCGTTGTTGAGTGCGGTGATTGCCTCCATATCCAGATGGTTGGTCGGCTCATCCAACAGCAGGACGTTGGCGCCGGAAATCATCATCTTGGACAGCAGACAGCGAACCTTCTCTCCACCGGAAAGAACCCTTAAGCGCTTCACACCGTCTTCACCGGCAAAGAGCATTCTGCCGAGGAACCCGCGGACATAGGTCACATCTTTGTTCTCGGAATACTGGGTGAGCCATTCGGTGATGGTATAGTCATTATCAAACTCCCCGCCGAAGTCTTTTGGAAAATACGCCTGTGTGGTGGTGATTCCCCATTTATATGTTCCTTCGTCCGGCTCCATTTCCCCGATCAGGATTTTAAACAATACCGTTTTGGCAAGCTCGTTGCTGCCGACAAAGGCAACCTTATCATCGTGTCCGAGCGTAAAGGTAAGGTTGTCCAGTATTTTTTCTCCGTCAATGGTCTTGGAAAGCCCTTCTACGGAAAGAACTTCGTTCCCGATCTCACGGTCCGGACGAAAATCAATGTATGGATATTTTCTGCTGGACGGTTTGATCTCATCCAGTTCGATCTTTTCCAAAGCCCTCTTACGTGAGGTTGCCTGCTTGGACTTGGAAGCGTTCGCGCTGAACCGGGAGATGAAATCCTGCAGTTCCTTGATCTTTTCTTCCTTTTTCTTGTTGGCTTCCTTCATCTGACGGATCAGCAGCTGGCTGGATTCATACCAGAAATCATAGTTGCCGGCGTATAGCTGGATCTTGCCGTAGTCAATATCGGCTATCTGCGTACATACCTTATTCAAAAAGTAACGGTCATGGGAAACGACGATGACCGTGTTGTCAAAGTTGATCAGGAATTCTTCCAGCCATGCGATTGCATCCAGGTCCAGGTGGTTGGTGGGCTCGTCCAGAAGCAGGATATCCGGGTTGCCGAATAATGCCTGGGCAAGAAGTACCTTAACCTTTTCTGCGCCAGTCAGATCTTTCAGATATTTGTAATGGAGTTCTGTGTCGATGCCGAGGCCGTTCAGGAGGGTGGCTGCGTCTGATTCCGCCTCCCAGCCGTTCATGGTTGCAAATTCCGCCTCCAGCTCACTTGCCCGGATTCCGTCCTCATCCGTAAAATCTTCTTTTGCATAGATGACTTCCTTTTCTTTCATAATCTCATACAAACGCGCATTCCCCATAATTACGGTGTCAAGCACGATAAACTCGTCGTATTTGTAATGATCCTGCTGCAGAAAGGAAAGACGTTCCCCCGGTGTGATATTGACCTCGCCTTTGGTAGGTTCCAGCTGACCGGATAAAATCTTTAGAAACGTAGATTTTCCCGCGCCGTTGGCGCCAATCATACCGTAGCAGTTTCCTTCTGTAAATTTGATATTGACATCTTCAAACAGCGCTTTTTTACCAACGCGCAAGGTTACATTATTTGCACTGATCATAGCATAATCTCCTTTATATTCATGTTCCTGTAATCCCAACGCTTATATTAACATGAGATGGATGGAAATGGCAAGGTTTCGGGCGGTTTTCACGAAAATTAAAAGTTTGTTGTTTTCGAATAGAGAAAATCGTTATATAATGAGAAAAGAGATAGTGTCAAATGATGTATGGAAAAACGAGTCAAATAAATAAGGCTCAATTGAACCTTGAAAACTGTAGATATTGA
>NZ_WKZK01000103.1:0-4551 GCF_009680135.1 Eubacterium sp. BIOML-A2 | reverse complement strand
TCCCAGCCCCCACCCCATTTTCCCGCAGCATCCCTCTCCCCATTCCGCACAGGCGAACTTCCCGCGAAAAAAAGAGACTGCAAAAACATGCAGCCTCAATTTCGCAATTATTGTTCTTCCGCCAGTTTATCCAGTTTTCCGCTCATTGCCCAGAGTATTACTCCAAGTATGATTACGACTCCAGCAACGACTCCATATCCAATCTGGAACGGAACTGTTTTCAGGTATGCGTACAGCGCCGGGTAGATCGTTGTTGCGAAAAATACTGCGATTGGCCACAGGCCGAGCAGAAGTCCCAGTACTTTTGCAGGGGCAAACATTGTGATGAAAGAGTTGCCCAGCGGGGAGAATACCATCTCGCCGATTGACATCAGCAGAGATACGAATACGATCCAGATCAGTGCAGCCTGGCCGCCGCCTCTGATTACGTCGGCTAATACCATGATTACGAATGAACATCCTACCAGGATCATTCCCAGTGCTGTTTTCTTGAACATACTCATGTCGCCTTGGGGACGTTTTGCGAGTTTTGCCCAGACGATCGCGAGCACCGGTCCAAGGACGATGCATGTCAGGGCGTTCAGTGAGTCAAAGTATGAAGTGGGAACCTGCCAGCTTCCGATATACCAGTTTGCATGGTTCAGGAAGTCTGAGCCCTCGCCCCATCCGAAGTAAAAGTAAGCAGGCATGTATGCCATATACCATACGACCCAGAATACAATTGAAAAAACGGTTACAAGGATGATGGCAAGGATTCTTTTTTTGTCACCCTTTGTAAGAGGTTTGCTGGATTCTTCTTTTTTCTTGCTGTTGTCAATGAATTTTCTCTGATCATGCTTGAATGGCTTTTTGCCGGCATCACCGAGAGACTTCTGGTTGAGTGCGAACCAGAGTGCATCGATGAACAGAAAGATGGCGCACAGCAGGAAAACGGTATTGAAAGTTGTTTTAACGCCTACAAGCCCTGTGATTGGAAGGATGGCGATAAATGTTGTCCCGATGAATGAACCGACATTTACAAATGAGTACTGAATAGAAAATGCGTTGTTCAAGTCATCCTTGTCTTCGAATAACAGACCATTCACTCCTGAGAGGTTTCCCTTAAATAAACCGGTACCCAGAGCGACAAGAATGATCATGATCCAGACAAGAGTCATGGAACGGGCCTGCCAGGTACAGAGGTAGCCGAGTCCCATGAGGGTCATTCCGGCAATGACACAGATTCTTGGGCTGAGCCAGTAGTCTGCGATGTATCCCCCCAGAATAGGCGTGATATAGGTGGCGGCCACAAAGAAGGCGGAAGTTGCAGTTGCCTGGGCATCTGTTAAGCCAAGACCGCCTCCCGCCGCATTTGTGGCGATCCAGATTGCCAGTAAGTACTTAACTGTGTAGAACGCGCAGCGTTCGAATGTGAAACCTAAGGCGCATACATAAAAGCCAAAAGGTTTCTTCTTTTTTGTTGTTTCCATAATAAAAACCCTCCAATTAGTTTTTAAGTGAGCACTGTAACAGTGCGAATTGATGAGAATACATACCAGATATCCTCTGTTGTCTAGAAAAACCTCCTCCTTTGCTAGTACATCGTATAATAATTAACTGCCTCATAAGCAGACCTAAATTTCCGATAGCACTGCTTCACAAGCCTCAGCGTAGCCCACTACGCCTGCGTTTGCGGAGCAGCACTCTCAAAAATTTATTTCAGCTTATGAGTCAGTTACTTATTTTACGATGTACTATAATTTTACCCCGAGGAGATTGTACCATAGTTTAAACTATAGTACAAATAAAATTTTATGCTTAATTAATAAATCTTCACTAGAATTTTATAAGTATTCCTTAGTATTGTGCCATAAACAAATTAAATTGCATTATATCATGAAAAACAATATAAAGTTCTTGACAAACCTGCCAAATTATGACAATATAATAACAGTAATTATTATTAATATTGAAAAGAAGGAAAGGAGCTACGATGCATCAGTATACTAAAATCAGGATACCAATAGAGCCGGATAACCCCTCCATAATGAGGCAGGAAGATCTGTGTATAAAATGTGGTCAGTGCAGGCGGGTGTGTGAGGAGGAGATTGGGGTAGGAAAACTTTACTCACTGGAGAGCACTGGAGATAAGGCGGTCTGCATACACTGCGGACAATGTGCAAATGTCTGTCCGGCGGGTTCCATTACAGAAGTGTATGAGTATCAGGAAGTCAGGAAGGCGATAAAAGATCCCGATAAGGTTGTTATATTCAGTACTTCGCCATCAGTCAGGGTGGGACTGGGGGAAGAGTTTGGAATGCCGCCCGGGAGTTTCGTGGAAGGCGGGATGGTGGCTGCACTCAGGGCGCTCGGTGCGGATTATGTGCTGGATACGAATTTTGCAGCTGATCTGACCATTATGGAGGAAGCCTCAGAACTGGTGGAGAGAATCACAGGCAGAAGAGGGGTGCTGCCCCAGTTTACAAGCTGCTGTCCAGGATGGGTTAAGTTTGTTGAGACATTTTATCCCGAGGCGCTTCCGCATATCTCCACTTCAAAGAGCCCCATTGGAATGCAGGGGCCTACGATAAAGACCTATTTTGCGAAGCAGAGAGGAATCGATCCGGTCAAAATCGTAAATGTAGCCGTCACTCCCTGTACGGCGAAGAAATTTGAAATACGCAGGGAGGAAATGCGTGATTCCGCCGGGTATAATTCCAACGAAGACCTCCGCGACATGGATCATGTCATCACAACGCGGGAACTGGCGCGCTGGATGCGGGAGGATGGTTTAGAACTCAGCAGCGTTGGAACAAGTGAATACGATGAATTGATGGGAAAGGCTTCCGGCGCCGGCGTCATATTCGGGAACACGGGCGGAGTCATGGAAGCAGCGGCCCGCACGGCATATTATCATGTGAGCGGGACAAATCCGCCGGAAGATTTTCTGAATCTTGAGCCTGTGAGGGGAATGGACGGTGTGAGAGAAGCAGACGTGGAGATCAGCGGTATTCATTTGAAGCTGGCGGTGATCCATGGTACGGAGAACGCGCGAAGATTTCTGGAACAGTGGAAACATGCGGACGTCCATTATGATTTTGTTGAAGTAATGGCATGCCGCGGCGGCTGTATCGGCGGGGGAGGCCAGCCCAAGACGGAGATTCCAATGACCGATGAAATCAGAAATGCGCGGATTGCTTCACTATATGAAAGGGATGCACACATGAAGCTGAGGCTGAGCCATGAAAATCCTGAAATCAACAAACTTTACAGTGAATTTTATAAGTCTCCGTTAAGCGGTCTGGCAGAGAGGATGCTTCATACGACTTATAGAGACAGATCTGATGATCTGGGGCCGGAGGGAAAAAAGAATCCGGACAAACAGAAATCCCAGGAGCTGGAAAAAATGGTATTATATATAGAAGAAACAGAAAACAAAAAAGAGAAGGAGACAGGTATTATGAAAAAATGGAAATGCAGTGTATGCGGCTATATTCATGAGGGAGAAAATCCGCCAAAAGAGTGTCCGATCTGTAAGGTACCGGCAGACAGGTTTCAGGAACTGAAAGAGGAAGCGCCGGCAAAAGCGCCGGTACCAGCTGGCTCAGCAGGTAAGCCAGCGCCGGGCTCTAAGACTGAGAAGAATCTGATGGAAGCTTTTGCCGGGGAATCTATGGCAAGAAATAAGTATACATATTGGGCGGATGTGGCGAAGGAAAACGGACTGGAACAGATGGCAGCCATTTTCCTGGAGACGGCGGAGCAGGAGCGTGAGCATGCAAAGATGTGGTTCCGTGCTTTCCATGGGATCAACGATGTGGAACAGAATCTGGTGGATGCGGCTGCCGGCGAGAACGAAGAGTGGACCCAGATGTACAAACGGATGGCAGAGGAAGCAAAAGCGGAGGGGTACGATGAGATTGCGGCCAAATTTGAGCTTGTAGCGAAGGTCGAAGCGCAGCATGAAAAGCGTTATCTGCGTCTGCTGGAAAAGTATAAGGCGAATAAGACCTTTGCAGGGGAAGCGCCGCTTGGCTGGAAGTGCAGAAACTGCGGTTATATACACGAAGGGGCTGACGCACCGGAAGTATGCCCGGTATGCCAGTATCCGAAGGCTTACTTTGAACGTCAAGCACACAATTACTAATACATCGAAAAATAAGTACCCAGTATCTCGAATCATAAGTAACTTGCTGTTATGCTGAGGCAGTTGAAAGCAGCAGGAAAGATGAATAGAGTGTAATAGCCCGGCAGGTCTCCCGGGGATGCGTAATCAGGGAATAGCTGATACACGCGTCTCACGGGAGCTATCTTATGTTTATCGGCAGACCTGATGCCAAAACAACGTAAAATGATTGTCAAGTAAAATAATCATAAAATTGTAAACAGCAGACTTGTATTGCCTGCCCTAAGATTTTACATTTTTATACAAGATATTGTGGTTATGACATTGATTGGAAGTAAAGTGTGTGAAAAAAATATCAAATCATGGATTGCTAGCGTAAAATTTTATTCGGATTAAATGAAAAGAGGACACCACTTTGTGATAAAGTATTTATGGCTTGCAACCAA
>NZ_WKZK01000102.1:0-7160 GCF_009680135.1 Eubacterium sp. BIOML-A2 | reverse complement strand
TATAATGTACCCATAGATGTGGACACATTAAGAAGAAGGGTTCCCTAAAAATGGACACTAAAAAGAAGGCATAAAACCTTAAAAGTGGACAGTGTAAAGAAGGGGTTCTTTATCTCTGATAGATGTTGATATATAATAAACACATCTAAAGGAGAATGATATGCGAGAATACACCCCAAAAGAAATGAAAGAATTAATAAAAAATCCATATACACTGAAAGTAACGAAGTTTAAGCTGAGCCATACTGCAAAATTTAAGGAGGATTTTTGGATTAGCTATCAGGCTGGAAATACCCCCAAAAAAATTATTGCTGATATGGGATATAATCCAGAAATGTTTGGTCAAAAGAGAATCGACAGCCTAGTCCAGCATATAAAAAAAGCAGCACTTTCTGGTCATGGGTTTTCCGAAGGCCCGAACAGGACAAAAAGAGTTCCAATGAAGGAAGTTAAAACGGATTTAACAGAATCGCCTAATATAGAACAGATGCAGCATGAACTCCTATATCTTCGTCAGGAAGTAGAGTTCTTAAAAAAAATTATAAAAGCAGACAACACGAAACGGAAAGACTGATTATGGGTGGATCAGATTGCAAATTGGAGATTATCTATGATTTAATAAGCAAAAAAGATAATGTCTTATCGGTTACAATGCTTTGTGATATTGCAGGCGTATCAAGATCAGGATACTATCGCTGGGTCGGAGCAGCAGGTGAAAGAGAAAAGCAAGAATTACAAGACCAGGCAGATTTTGAAATGATCCTCAGTGCGTATACAAAACGTGGATATGATAAAGGCGCAAAAGGCATTTATATGGCTCTGGTTCACCAAAATCCACCTGTGATAATGAATGTTAAAAAGATCCGCCGCCTGATGAAAAAGTATGGGTTAGTATGTAAGATTAGGGCTGCAAATCCCTATAGGCAAATGGCAAGAGCAATAAAGACAAATAATGTTGCGGATAATCTTTTGAAAAGGGAATTCACATCATATGGCCCTAGAATGGTCTTATTAACAGATATTACATATATTCCTTATAATGGGATGTTCTGTTACCTATCAACGATTCTAGATGCATTTACAAAGGAAATATTATCGTATGTACTAAGTGAATCGTTAGAGGTGGATTTTGTACTATTAACGGTAAATCAAATGGTTGAAAAGCATGGGGTTTCCTTGCAGACTGATACAATGATTCACTCGGATCAGGGATGCCATTATACAAGCTGCAGTTTTATTCAGCTGGTGAAGGATAAAGGTTTAAGGCAGTCCATGTCCAGGCGGGGGAATTGTTGGGATAACGCACCTCAGGAAAGCTTTTTCGGGCATATGAAGGATGAAATAGATATAAGCCAGTGTAAGTTCTTTAATGAAGTGAAACCAAGGATTGATGATTGGCTGGATTACTATAATAACGAGCGATACCAATGGCAGTTAGCAAAGCTGTCTCCGAATGAGTATTATCAATATATAACAACTGGGAATTATCCTTTGAAAGGGATAATACAAGAACCCAAAAAGGAAGAAGAAATATAGCGATGTCTATACAGAACATATTATCCCTTCTTCTTAAATTTGTCCTTGACAAAGGGTACACTTCAGAAGATGGATACAGCAAAGAAATAATCATGGATAAGTTAATCAGGGGCTTATCATTAAACAGGGAAGAGTCCAGCAGGTATTATGAGCGTTTTGCTAAGCCCGCAAGGTAGCGGGGTGTCTGAGGAGTACATGAAATAGAGAATGTAAAGGAGATTTTGTATGAGTATCTTAAATGTTGAACACCTCTCCCATGGATTTGGAGACCGTGCTATTTTTCAGGATGTTTCTTTCCGGCTGCTTCGGGGGGAGCATATTGGCCTGATAGGTGCCAACGGGGAAGGAAAGTCTACATTTTTAAATATTGTAATTGGAAAACTACAGCCGGATGAAGGCAAGGTTGAGTGGGCAAAGGATATCCGTGTTGGCTATCTGGATCAGCATACGGTTCTGGAAAAGGGGATGACGGTGCGGGATGTCCTGAAATCAGCATTTTCTTATCTCTTTGAGTTGGAGGAGAAGATGAACCGTATCTGCGAAAGTCTTGGAGAGGTAGATGCGGATGAGATGGAGAGTTCGATGGAGGAACTGGGGACGATTCAGGATACACTGACTCTGCACGATTTTTATGTCATTGATGCCAAAGTTGAGGAAGTGGCACGCGCTCTGGGACTGCTGGACTTGGGCCTTGACCGGGATGTGACGGATCTCAGCGGCGGACAGAGGACAAGGATTCTGCTGGGTAAACTCCTGCTTGAGAAACCAGATATCCTGCTGCTCGATGAGCCGACGAATTATCTGGATGAGGAACATATTAACTGGCTGAAACGGTATTTGACAGAATATGAGAATGCATTTATTTTGATCTCACATGATATTCCTTTTCTGGATGAGGTTGTCAATATTATTTACCATATGGAGAATCAGAGCCTGGACCGCTATGTGGGGAATTACGAAGATTTCCAGAGGATTTATGAGGTGAAAAAGTCCCAGCTTGAGGCGGCATACAAGAGGCAGCAGCAGGAGATCAGCCAGCTGAAAGATTTTGTTGCCCGTAACAAAGCTAGGGTTTCTACAAGAAATATGGCCATGTCCCGTCAGAAAAAGCTGGATAAAATGGACGTCATAGAGTTGGCGGCAGAACGTCCGAAACCGGAATTTCACTTCAAACAAGGGCGCACGCCGGGAAAATATATATTTGAGACAAGAGATTTTGTAATCGGATACGATGAACCACTGTCAAAACCACTCGATATTTCTCTGGAAAGAGGGCAGAAGATTGCTCTGATCGGTGCCAATGGGATTGGAAAGACCACCCTCATCCGCAGCATCATGGGACTTGTAAAGCCGCTTAAAGGAGGCTGCGAGCTGGGCGAGAATCTTTCTGTCGGATATTTTGAACAAGAGGGAGACGGAAACAACAAGACAACATGTATTGAAGAAATCTGGAGTGAATTTCCTTCATTTACCCAGTATGAGGTGCGATCCGCGCTGGCAAAATGTGGATTGACTACGAAGCATATAGAGAGCCAGGTCCGGGTATTGAGTGGCGGGGAGCAGGCGAAGGTGCGTTTGTGCAAACTAATCAACCGGGAGACAAATGTGCTGATGCTGGATGAGCCTACCAACCATCTGGATGCGGAGGCGAAGGAGGCCCTGAAAGAGGCGCTGAAAGAATATAGGGGAACAATACTGCTGATCTGTCACGAACCCGAATTTTACCAGGATATCGTCCAGGAAGTCTGGGACTGTACCCGATGGACGACTCGGGTGGTTTAAGGAGGAGATGTTGATGGATGCTCATGAAATGTTGGAAAAAGTGAAGAGTGGGGAAGTGTCTGTGGAGGAAGCCGAGCAGTATTTTCGCCGTGAGCCTTTTGAGGAACTGGGATATGCTAAGCTGGATACGCACAGGAAGCTGCGTTCAGGATTTCCAGAGGTAATATTCTGCAGTGGTAAGGATACGGAACATCTGCTTCATATTTATCAGAAATTATATGAGGAAGAGGGGGAGGTGTTTGGCACCAGAGCTTCAGCGGAACAGTTTGAGTTGCTGCGGGAGACACTGCCCGAACTTGAGTATGACCCGATCTCCCGGATTATGAAAATAGAGAAGAAAGTAAAAGATCATGTTGGCAGGATTGCTGTCTGTACAGCAGGTACGGCAGATATTCCTGTGGCTGAGGAGGCGGCACAGACCGCAGAGTATTTTGGAAGCAGGGTGGAACGTATCTATGATGTGGGGGTCAGCGGCATTCACCGGCTGATGTCCCGTCTGGATGTGATTCAGCGTGCAAATTGTGTGGTTGCCGTGGCAGGAATGGAGGGGGCCCTGGCCAGTGTCATGGGAGGACTTGTGGATAAACCGGTGATAGCGGTTCCCACGTCTGTAGGTTATGGAGCTAATTTTCATGGATTGTCGGCTCTGCTTACTATGATTAATTCTTGTGCGAATGGAATTGCGGTTGTGAACATTGATAATGGATATGGGGCGGGATATATCGCTACACAGATTAACAGATTGGGGGAGAGAAAATGAGCAGGGAATTGTATTTAGAATGTGCCTCGGGAATAAGCGGCGACATGTTTACAGCAGCGATGCTTGATCTGGGCGCTGACCAGGAAGTACTGAGAAAGGCGCTCAACAGTCTGCGGCTGCCCGGATATAGGGTGGAAATCAGCCGGGTTATGAAAAGTGGTCTGGCTGCATGTGACTTTTCAGTTCATCTGGATGCAGAACATGAGAACCATGATCATGATATGAACTATCTGCACGGGAAGGATGCAGGGAATCATGTGCATGGAACCGAACATAGTCATGTGCAACACCACTCTCATCAGCATATACACGAACACCGGGGGCTGGCAGATATCATGGCGGTTATAGAACAGGCAGACCTCAGTGATTATGCCAGAAACACAGCCGTCCGTATTTTTGAGATTCTGGCAGAGGCTGAGGCAAAAGCTCATGGAGTTTCTATTGACCAGGTGCATTTCCATGAAGTTGGCGCCGTGGATTCGATTGTGGATATTGTTGCAGCGGCGGTATGTCTGGATAATCTGGATATAAAAGAGGTGATTGTCCCGGTCCTGAATGAAGGAACCGGATTTGTCCGCTGTCAGCACGGTATGATACCTGTTCCGGTTCCTGCTGTTGCGGCCATTGCGGAAAAATATGCCCTGACGCTTCGTATTCATGATATGGAGGGTGAATTTGTGACACCCACCGGCGCGGCCATTGCAGCAGCGGTCAGAACGAAAGACCGGCTTCCGGAAAAGTTTACGATTCTGAAGACCGGCCTGGGAGCTGGGAAAAGGACATATGAAAGGCCAAGTCTGCTGCGGGCGATGTTGATTCAGGCGGAGCAGGACCATAAAGATTGTATATATAAACTTGAAAGTAATATAGATGACTGTACGGGAGAGGCATTATCTTTTGTAATGCAGAGACTCCTGGAGCTGGGAGCAAAAGATGTATATTTTACTCCGATTTATATGAAAAAGAACCGTCCGGCGTATCAGATTAATGTTATCTGCGCAGAAGAAGACATCACAAAGCTGGAAGAGATTATGTTTATGGAAACAACGACCATTGGAATCCGGAGGATAAAGATGGAGCGCTCAATTCTGAAACGAGAGCAAAAAGAGGTGGTGACTTCTCTGGGGCGGGCAGCTGTAAAGATTTGTGAGCTTCCATCAGGAAAAAGGATATACCCGGAACATGACAGCGTGGCTGCGCTGAGCAGGAAAAGCGGACTTTCATGGCAGGATGTTTACCGATTGATTGTGAGGGAGTGCGATGGAGATGTATGAGGATGCGCAGAACATGTTGCTGGATAAAAGGAAAAAAGTTCTGTTTACGGCAATGGAAAAATACTGCGGAGAGGATGCTGCCGTTGCATTTTCCGGCGGAGCGGACAGCAGCCTGCTTCTGAAACTTGCATGCGAGTGTGCCAAAAAGCAGGGAAATAAGATTTATGCAGTAACGGTACAAACAGAACTTCACACACAAAATGATTTAATAATAGCTGAAAAAGTGGCAAAAGAAACTGGTGCGTTTCATATAGTCCTTTGTGTAAATGAACTTGAGGAAGCGGGAATAGAGTATAACCCCGAAAACAGATGCTATCTCTGTAAAAAACTCCTCTTCACCAAAATACGTGAAGAAGTTTCCCGGCTGGGGGTGGGAAGCATAATGGAGGGGACGAATGCAGATGATCTTGGCATGTACCGCCCGGGTATCCGGGCAATTCGTGAATTAGGTATAGAAAGTCCGCTGGCAGAGGCGGGGCTGACGAAAGAAGAAGTACGCAGACTGGCAGCTGCTTACGGAATCTCTGTGGCAGAGCGTCCGGCATCTCCATGCATGGCGACACGTTTTCCCTATGGAACCAGACTGGACAGGGAGAAAATGAAAGCAGCGGAACTGGGGGAAGCGTACATCCGGTCCATGGGATTTTACAATGTACGCCTGCGGGTTCATGAAGATGTTGCCCGCATTGAGGTGGATGAGGCGGCCCTGGGGCAGGCGCTGCAGCACCATAAAGAGATATCGGAGTATATGAGAACCCTTGGATTTCGGTATGCTGCGCTGGATTTGGAAGGATTCCGTTCCGGCAGTATGGACGAGAAACATAACGGTAAAAAAACAGAGGACGGTGACAATAACATAAGCAAGTAAAAGTGCGATATCCGTCGTGAAAGCAGGCACAACTCTGACGCAGATATCAGGCACTTATTACTGAAAGATTAATGCACTGCTGTACAACCGGGGTACAAAGCTTATGTGCATTATTTATAAAATTTGTTCGGATCTTGTAATTCCTTTCCTTATACGGCAGTGTTAAAGTGAAAACACAATGGGAGAGGAGGCAGCAGCAATGATATTCAAAAATATGGAATTTCATAATGTGGAGGAAATCATAGAGTGCAGGAAGGGGTATGCAATGCAGCGTATTCCTTCTTTTGTATCGGAAAAACTAAATGAAGGGGCGCGAAACGGCTCCTGCCGTTTTACCACAGGAGTGGAAATCAGATTCAGGATGCAAAGTGATACTGTAAAAATAACGCTGTCCGCGGAGAAAGATATTGAGGCCCAGACTGCTTTTATTTATTATGGTTCCTTTCAGGGGGGATGGCAGAAGTCATCCGTTGCACTTACAGAGGAAGGTACTGCAATTGAAATTAAAAAGGCTGAAAATATAGAGCTGCTGAAGACACTTACAGAGAAAAAAAGGCTGCCCTTCCATCCCGAAATCGTAAGGATCGTACTGCCATACGGCACCTGCTATTTTAAAGAAATAATTGGGGATATACAGCCGCCGCAGAAATCGGAACTGCCGCAAAGGACATATCTTGCCTATGGTTCTTCTATCACCCATGGAAGCCTGGCATTGTCTGCGCCCTGCTCCTATCCCTTTCAGATCGCCCGCAGGCTGGGGACAGATTATCTGAATCTGGGATTTGCGGGAACTGCACTTCTGGAACAGGAGATGGCAGAGTACATTGTCAGCAGAAAAGACTGGGATTTTGCCTCTGTAGAACTGATTATTCCGGGCGATTAGCCCATGCGCTGAAGCGCGTTCAGCGCACGGGTATCGCCGTTTAGCAAAGGCTGGTCG
>NZ_WKZK01000101.1:0-5762 GCF_009680135.1 Eubacterium sp. BIOML-A2 | reverse complement strand
AACCCAAAAAGGAAGAAGAAATATAGCGATGTCTATACAGAACATATTATCCCTTCTTCTTAAATTTGTCCTTGACAGAGGGTACACTTCAAAGGCCATGATATTGGATAATCTGGAGGAGAACAAGACTGCGGAACAAATCATAGAAAAACTGATCAGACGTTTTTCCCTGAGCCCTGAAGCGGCGCGTGAATATTATTGCCAATTTGACCGGATGGAGGATATATGACAAAGATACTGCTGGTGGAAGATGACGAGACAATTGCATTTGGGATCGAGTCGGCATTAAAGAGAAAAGGGTATATGTGTACAAGCTGTGCTTCTGTAGGGCAGGCGAAGGATCTGTTTTCGGAGGGACTCCAGCTGATTCTCCTGGATTTGAATCTGCCGGACGGCAGTGGCTATGATTTCTGCAAATGGGTGAAGGAACGGGCGGATACCCCGGTTATCTTCCTGACGGTTTGTGACGATGTGAAGGACATTACCAGGGGGCTGGATATGGGGGCAGACGATTATGTGACCAAGCCATTTCATATAGCGGTACTGGAGTCCAGAATTGCGGCGGTACTCCGCCGTACGTCTGACGATGGAGGGAATGTTCTCTCCTGCGGTAATATACAGCTTGACAGGGAGAAAATGCAGGTGATGCTGGATGGGCAGTCTGTGGATGCAACGGCACTGGAATACCGCCTGCTTGAGGTTCTCATGGAGAATAAAGGGAGGACTCTGCCCCGGAACCTGATTCTGGATAAGCTCTGGGACGCAGAGGGGAATTTTGTCAATGATAATACATTGACAGTGACTGTAAAGCGTCTGCGGAAAAAACTGATGGATACGGAGTATATCGTGACGATCCGTGGGATTGGCTATCGGATGGAGGAAAAGATATGAAAGGGCGTGGAGTGAAGGCATTTCTTTTATCCTGCGTATTCTGGCTGATTCCCGGGATACTGGCTGGCGTAGTGACTGCTGTCTGTTTTAGCTTCCGTGAGTACGATTATACGGTTCGGCTGACCGAAGCCGCGCTTGAAGGCAGATCTATTCCCGCGGGTTTGAAATTTGCTGCAGATAGAGGAAATAGTCCGGATCAGGGAAGCAGCCGGGGGGAGAGCGCCATGCCGGAATCTGGCGGCGGGGCGGAAAAACCGGATCAGGATGCAGCAGATGCGGAGGCCTATCTGCGCAAATATGGACATGGAAGGCTGACTCGTTTCCCGGATCATTTGCCATATGCCCTGGCAGCAGGAATTATCCTGTTTGAAATAGCCGGTGGAATCATGTTCTTTTTTACAGAGAGAAAGGAAATGCGCTTCAGGAGCAGGATTGAAGATCTGACAGAATATCTGAAGGCGGCGGGGAGGGGCGAGGCAGCTGCACTTAACCGGCGGGAAGATATGTTTTCCTATCTG
The DNA here is from genome assembly GCF_009680135.1 of Eubacterium sp. BIOML-A2. Taxonomy (NCBI): domain Bacteria; kingdom Bacillati; phylum Bacillota; class Clostridia; order Eubacteriales; family Eubacteriaceae; genus Eubacterium; species Eubacterium sp. BIOML-A2. The sequence goes on along the minus strand of NZ_WKZK01000101.1, from coordinate 4,353 downwards.
GAGGATGAGATTTACAAGACCGTTGCCAAGCTTGCCTGTACCAGAGAAGAGGCGATCAGGGACCACGAGATCTTGGCAGAGAGAACAGCCGATATCGCGCATCAACTGAAGACGCCATTGACTTCCATGTCGCTGATGACAGAACTTTTAAGCCCTTCCCTGGAGGCAGAAGACCAAGAGTATCTGTACCGTCTGGAGGGCCAGGTGGAGCGTCTGAAGGGCCTGGTTGACGGGCTTTTGACCCTGACAAAGCTGGATTCGCATACGCTTGAATTTCACAGGCAGGATGTAGAAGCAAAGGAACTGACGGAACTTGCAGCAGAACCACTCAGAGCAATGCTGGGGCAGAAGCATGTCGAACTGGAAATTGTAACAAAAGGGCAGGGGGAATCGGAAGTCTGGCTCTCTGCGGACATGCAGTGGACAGCGGAGGCTCTGTTGAATATTTTGAAGAATTGTCTGGAACATACGCCCGAAAACAGTAAGATTCGTGTAATCTGTGAAGAAAATCCGCTTTATACGGAAATGCTGATTGAGGACGGTGGAAAAGGCTTTTCTAATAAGGATCTTCCGCATCTGTTCGAACGGTTTTACAGAGGGGAGGATGCGGCTAAAGACAGCGCCGGAATCGGGCTGGCGCTTGCAAAAGGCATTATAGAAAAGCAGAACGGACAGGTCCGGGCAGAGAATTCTGCACAGGGACATGCCCGTTTCTGTATCAGATGGTATCATCCTTAATTGCGGATATGATGTTCTGGCGTACAATTCTGCGTCCGCCCATATAGTAAGCTCCGATAATGGAAGCGAGAACAAGTATGGTGTAGCCAAGGACAGCTGCATATGGAGCAAAAGGCAGATATTCGATCAAGGTTACCTCATTGAGGTACAGGAAGCACGCAAGTACCGCGGCCTGGAACGGCAGGCTGTAAAGCAGCGGTTTCAGCCCCAGATCCAATCCCTCCAGGAACAGCATGCGCCAGAGCTGTGCGGGGGAGAGGCCGACCGACTTAAGCATGGCGAATTCCCGGCTTCTCTGGCGCAGGTTGCCGGAAATACTTGCCCATACATTGGAGATGCCGATCAGTGCCAGCAGCCCGGTTAAGAACGCCACAATGATACTCATAACGCCGGTGGATTGTCTTTGGCTCTCTTCTTTTTCTGCCAGGTCAGATACCATGTAGTCACCGCTGCCGTAATATTTACCAAGGATCGTAGAGATCTGGCCGGAAACTTTTTGAATCAGCGGATAAGAGATGCCGCCGTCGTCGTCTGTCAGAAGGATTCCGTTGACGGAGGATGCAGTATACCGCCGTTTCTCACTGCAGGATGCAGCGATTTCAAGCACATGTTCCATCGGCATGATTGAGACTACGCTAAAGTATGGCAGGCCAATGCCATCGGCGGGAAGTGCCTGCACCAGATCCCCTATGGTCAGCCTAAATTCGAAGTCGCCCGTGTCCTCATCGTAAGCCTTTTCCGTAAAAGAGAGGGCCTGCCCTTTTTGAAGCTTTAGGATATCTCTGTAGACCTTCTGTTTCTTAGTACTGACATTGGGGTCTTCGGTCCGGTTATAGATCAGTGCCTTTGCAGGATCTTTATAGTAGGAATCAGGATCTGTCCCCATCTCTTTGCAGTATTCTCTGAAACTGTCCTCCTCCAGGCCAATAAGTACAGAATAAATCCTGTATTTTCCATCCCTTTCAATAGGCGAGTACTTTTTCTTGGATACTATCTCATCGAATCCACCCAGATTTGTCTCGATATCATCTGAAGTCTGATCTTCTGTAATCCAGGTGGCACAGGGCATTTTATTCATGATTACTCCCCTGGAGACGCCGGGCACTTTTAAAACCTCAGCTAACGCCTTCTGCTCGGGCCGGCGGCCATCGCTGATGCTGAAAAAGACATGGCCCTGGGATTCATTTTGCGCCCTGTAAACCTCTTTCGATGCATTTTGAGCAGTAATAATATATAAAAATCCTGTGAGCAGAAGGAAAGATAGACAAAGGGAAATTGTCGCGGCCCGGTAGGATTTCTTACGGGCGGTGAGGGCGTTGGAAGCCAGTTCACCGCTGATTCCAAAATGGCTGGATATGCGTCCCTGCCGGATCTTTCTCCCTTTCAGCACCTCCACCTGCCTCAGGGCCTCTACAGGCATCAGTTTTGCAACTCTGCGGGCCGGTATTCTCGCCGAGAGCCAAGCTGTGGCAGCGGACAGGAGAATTGCAGGCAGTATGGCAGGAATTCCGAATGTAAGTACAATATCCGGCGCGGTCCTGCCGATATTATTTGCAGCATTAATCAGACGGAACAACTCTGTATCCAACAGCCAGCCGCATAATATTCCGACAGGAAGAGGCACAATCAGCAGGATCATTGCCTCGGATGACACCGCCGCCTTGATCTGCTTCGGGGATGCGCCGATGCCGGCCAGGGTTCCGAGCTGCACCAGCTTTTCGCTGGCAGACAAGGCAAAGGCATTGTGGATGACCAGTACAAATACGGCGATCATCAGAAGCGCAATGACCAGAAACATGGCAGGTACGGCAAGAACAGTGAGGCTGCTGATGTTTCCGATCTGATCCGGCGGGAGTATCCCGTATTTGGAGAGGAGGCCTGCATTATATCTGAGCGTATAGTATCCGTATTCATCGGCCTGATAGCCTAAGGAGCGTGCCAGTTCCGGGAGCTCCTTATAAGTACTCCTCATGGGGTCAAAACGAAGATAGACCGTTAGCTCATCGTCCGGGTTCACAGTCTTTGTATCCAGATAACTCATTCCGGTATAGGCCGGTACGGAGGAGGACGTGGTGACATCCAGAATTCCTACAATTTTGTATGTCTTTGTGCCTGTTTGACGGAAGGTTTCTTCCTCGTGGAACCCGTCTGTTTCCATGCATACCTTCCCCTGATACATGCGCTGCCCGATCGGAAGCGTGAGGGTATCGCCCACTTTTGCACCGGGGTGGTCATCAAAATACTGTTTTGAAAGTACCAGCTCATTGTCGGCTTGCGGGAGCCTCCCTTCGGTCAGGGTATCCTTTTCCGGCATAGAATCCCAGTATTCCTGGTTGGCGCCGCGGGTAATGAGGTATGTCCTGCGTCCCTCATCTTCCAGCTTTGCGGCTTCCCACGGGCCTTTGACCAGAACGGCAGAGACAGAGGCGTAGTTCTCAATGTGTTCCAGATCCTTTCCGTACGTTGTATCGAACAATTCTCCGTGCCAGTCGCCGTCCTCAAGTTTTGTGAGGACAATGGCATCCGTCCACATTGTGTAAACAAAACCGCAGAAACAGGACATCATCGTGGTCATAAGAAATAAAGCGGTCATGATGGCAATGCTGGTTCGTTTATTTCTTCGTATCGTGTCCCAAACATATTCCCTTAAAATTTTCATCAGGACACCACCTCGTCATGCAGAATTTTCCCGTCTTCCAGGGTAATCACGCGGTCTGCCTTCAGAGCGGTCTTTTCATCGTGTGTAATCAGGAGGACAGACTGTCCGTACTGCCGGTTGGAGAGCTTCAGAAGTTCGATGGTCTCTTCTGAATTTTTACGGTCCAGGTTGCCCGTTGGTTCATCGGCAAGAAGGATCGCCGGTTGGTAGATGAGGCTTCTTGCGATAGCGGTGCGCTGCTGCTGGCCTCCTGATAATTCACTGGGAAGGTGTGTGAGACGGTCTGTAAGCCCCAGCGTGGATACCAGATGGCGAAACCGCTCCTCATCCGGTTTCTGATTATCCAAAAGAACAGGCAGGAGAATGTTTTTCCTTACGTTCAATGTTGGGATCAGATTATAAAACTGATAGACCAGACCTACCTTTCTGCGCCGGAATACCGCAAGCTGCTCCATGCTGAGTGTTGAAATGTCTGTGTCCTCGATAAAAATGCTGCCGCTGGTAGGTCGGTCTACGCCTCCCAGCATATGCAGCAGAGTGGACTTACCGGAACCGGATGCACCGACAATAGCCGTAAAGCTGCCCCGTTCAAGAGATAGCGAGACATCGTCCAGTGCTGTTACCGTATTGGAACCACTGCCATATGTTTTTGTAAGATGGCTGCAGCGTAAAATTTCCATAAGTTAATAACCCCTTTCATGTTTGATGATACCATATTAAAAAAGAAAAGTGACAAGAAAGTGACAAAGGTATGAATCGGCGCATTCACAGATGTAACTGTCGTAAGATGGAATTCATTTTGATTTATGAATACTGTTCATACCACAGCCAACATCTAATTCGGGATTTAGTCGGCTAGCTTTAGACTTGTCGACGGACGGGGACGCTTCATGACAGGGAGGCCGGGGAAGTGCTGGGGCTGTATATGCCGTTGCGATATGCACCCGTGCTGCTAA
>NZ_WKZK01000100.1:0-6615 GCF_009680135.1 Eubacterium sp. BIOML-A2 | reverse complement strand
CGACCAGCCTTTGCTAAACGGCGATACCCGTGCGCTGAACGCGCTTCAGCGCATGGGCTAATCGCCCGGAATAATCACTTTAGAAAATGATTTGCCATAATGAGTTAGAACATGGGAGGAGGAAGCGTTAAAAAAAGAGAGAGCCATAAGCAACTCTCTCTGTGATAAAACCAAAAAGTTATAGTATCAGTGATTCGGTAAGATTACAAAAATCCTTAACAGGAATATTTTCTTTAAGTGGTAAAGCTGTCTCTAAAAAGGTTTCGTCTGCAAATCTTTCGAGTTCAGAATCAAAATGTATAATAGAAGCATTTGTATTTAATTGGTATGGCGGAATTGTAATAAAATAATCATAATCTTCATAAGAAGGAGTGGCGCAAGAAACTTTGATTTTTCCGTCCAATTTCAATTTTGCAAATTCTCCATAAATGGCAGTTAAGGCTTTTTTTCTTTCTTCATCAGAAGTAATTCTATCTACATATCTAATATACCAATAATCTATAGTTCCCTCTTTTAATTCAATTAAATAATCGTATGATCTGGGTGTTCCGGATTTTATTGTCCATTCAACTTTATGCAGACTTGTCATCATGGAAAGTCCACGCATTAAGGTAGAAAAAAATTTTTCATGCACCTGAACAGTAGAGAGATCCAGAGAAAATCCATTGTCTGCAATTATCTTTTTCCGTTCCTGTATTTTCTTAGAAGAATATCCCGTTGCATCATATAATTCTTGGATAAGTTCTGGATCATCAATGGCTTTTGCAATTTTATCAATAGTGCTTTTATATGGTCTTCCAGATCGGGCACCGTTGAGCATTCGTGAAATGGTTGCATTATTTAAGCCTGTTTGTTCAGATAATTCTTTTTGTGTTTTTTTCTGTAAAATGATTTGAAGTATATTGATGAATCTTTCCTGATCGTAAACGCTGTCAGGATTTATTAGTGTGCCTGAATTTGATATAAATTCGTTCATGCAAATCTCCTCTTGACTTCTTTGACTTTGTATAAATTGACTTCTTGTATTTTATCTTATCAATTATATCCCTAAAAATCAATTTAAAACATAAAGAAATCAAAAAATGCTTTATTGATATTCTTACAAAAGTCAAAGAAATCAAAAACGTAATTGACATTTTGACTTCTTTGTGTATAATGTAGAATTAAGAAGTCAAAGAAGTCAAACAAATCAAAACGAAAGGAAGGAGGGCTGTGGATTGAAATATAGGGTTGTTTCGGTTTTGAAAGATAATAGACCACGTTTTTTGATTATTTCTGATATTGAAGAAATTGAAATCCTTCCATCAAAGTATTTGAAGCATCTGGATCAGATTAATACTTCTCCGAATACTGTAAAATCCGCAGCCTTCGCACTTTCATATTATTACAATTATCTGCAGGAGCAAACGATAGGATTGGATGAGATTACATTGCTATCCTATTCAGAGCAGAATAAACATTTTATTGATTTCTTGTATTGGGTTAAGAGTGGAAAGCATACTGAGCATAATACACAGACGAGCAATAAGACCTGCAATATGTATCTTGGTGCAGTCTTCAGATACTACCAGTTTTTGGCACTGGAAGATGTTTTGCCAATGCTTAAAGTCTTACGAGTAAAAAAAGTATCATATTTTGACAGTATGGGAGTAAATCATCAAAATGCAGTGAATTCGTTTAAAGGTTTCTTCAAAGAAGAAGAACCTAATCTGGAAGAAATAACATCCGAAGAAATACAGGAGCTGATAAATGCCTGTACGAATGATAGAGATCGATTGCTGATAGCAATGATGGCAGAAACCGGTCTTAGATTAGGGGAAATTCTAGGAATCCATTATACCGAAGATATTGATTTTGAAAGAAGGACGGTTCGGGTAAGGTATCGTGAATCCAATACCAACTTGGCAAGAGCAAAAAATGCAGAATATAGAATGGCTTTGTTAAGTAATACAACTTTTGAGTTCTTGGTTAAGTACATTTCTGATAACCGAAAAAGTCTGATGAACTCGGAGTATCTATTTACAAAATTAACTGGAAAAAACAAAGGAGAGCCATTAGATGCGGATTCTGTGTATAGCATGTTGAAAAGGCTATCCAAAAAAACGGATATCAATTCCCATCCGCATCAGCTCCGACACTATTTTGCGGAGGAAAGAAGAAAAGAAGGATGGGATTTGAATGACATTCGTTTTGCCCTGGGGCATAAGAAAGTTGAAACTACCATTAAATACTTGGGTGAAAATAATGAACGATTGGTAGAAGCGACAGATCAATACTACTCAAATAATGAAAATTTATACCAAATTGCAGATTTTCTGTAAAAGGAAGGAGGGATTACCTTGGCAGTATTAAAAATTGTTCCGAAGTTATATCAGGAAAAAATACCTGAGAAATTAAAGGAAGAAATATCTTTAGTTACGACTGGAGAAGCAAAATACTATAACCGGTTATACAAATTTTTTCAGTATACAGATATACAGTGTACTGCAGATATTAACTATGAAACGAGAAAAATGTATATGGACTCTCTTGAAAAAGAGGATATTTCAGAAAAATATAAAGCGGAATTACTGAGCTTATTTGATCGTTTAAAAATAGAAAATATGCCGGATGTCTATTCACAAGGAAAGCCCTTCTCTGTAGAACAGGAGTTTTTTAAGCAAGACAAATTGTTTTTGCTGTATGTCCCCAATAAGAAGAAAGCACAATCTTTCCGTCAGGTGGTTGATAAGAATGATTTGTTATGGGACTTAACGAGGATACATTCATCACAGTTGGTGCGACAGACAAAAATATTGCTGTGTGAAATTCTGAATATGGATAAGGTACAAAGACATCGAAGATATTTTTTAGAACCATTAAAAGCACTTATACGGTTTTGCGATAAGTACGGAATAGATGATATTGAAGAAATGGAACAGGCAGACGAAAACAGATTTTATCTGTATTTAAACAAGGAGTCGGAAATTATAAAAAAACAGGCTTCTAAGATTGTTGAGTTTGCGAGAAGAACGTTATTTCTGACAGATTCAGAGACAAATTGGCGAGCGTGTATCTGGTATATGGATAGGTTTCAGTTTGATAAATCGAGAATCAATGCTAGTTCACCTGTTAAAAGCCTTTCATTTATTAATATTTACGAAAAAGAAAATCGTTGGTATTTACAATTATACGCAAAATATTTGGTCGGGATATCGGATCTGTCTTTATCAAATATCCGAAATACAATAAGTTTTATTTCACAATTTTTAAAATATCTGGATGGACAGAGTAAGAAAGTAACTGAACTGGAGATACAAGATATAGAGGGTTATGTGTCTGTTTTGGATAAGTCCGATATTAAGTATTCTACTTTTAACCGATATATCACACATATGCATACATTTCTACAGTTTTTGAAAATGAAAAATATTGAAGTGTTGAAGTTTTATCCGGAACGATTTTTAAAAAAAGGTTTTTCAGAACACAATGAAAGAAGTGTTCCAGAAAAAACAATTGCTCATCTGATTAAGGAGCTGCCGGCATTCCCAGAGCATTTACAGTTGATGTATTTGATTTTGTTTTGCACAGGAATTAGGAAAAGCGAGGTTTGTACAATAAAATCGGGAGCCTTTTATTCACAAGGCAATGAGAATTGGATGCGCATATATCAAAGCAAAATGCGGAGAGAAAAAGTCATTCCTGTTCCCAGTTTATTGGTTGGACTGGTGAATGATTATGAAAAAAAGTACGGAATAAAAAATGGGGAGTATTTATTCAAAAATAAAAAGGGTGGTGCATTTAATGGACAGACATTTTCAAATCAGATGATTCGGGAGTGTAAGGTTCGTGGGATTGCCTGCGGAGATTATATCTTTAGAGCACACGATTACAGACATAACCTTGCAACTTCAATGTACGGAAATGGGGTTTCTATACAAGGGGTACGAGATTATCTAGGACATTCAAGTGAGAATATGACAAAACAGTACATTGATTTCATGCCGGAACGTATTGTATCGGCTGAAGATAAATATTTCTCTAAAAATCAGTCATTTAAATTGAAAGGAGCAGAAGATGATGAAAGGTAATATTAATTTGATTTCGTATGACTGTTATCAACAAGCTACAGAAAAACAGTTGGCAGGACTGAAATGGAAGGAAAACAGGGTGTACTACATATCAGAGATTCATAATGAAAAGATGCAGGATGAGATTTATGGGTATATCGATGATAGATGTAGACGTTTGTCATTATCAACAGTAGTAAATGATATTTACAGATTTGATCTGTTGAAAGAATTTCTGAATGAGAAGTGTACAAGTTGTAGTAGCATCACTGATAAAAAATGGGAAGAACTGGAGAGAAGTTATAAAGCATTTTTATATAAAAAAGGATTGGCGCTGTATGTTAGAAGAAATAGACCGGATAGGCGGAATGTTGAGCAACAAAGTAGCGCTCAGATTTCTTTTCTGAAAATGTATTATGAGTATGTTGTGAAGTGTAAAACAGCAGATATTCCAGAAAATGAAAAAGATGTATGGGATATGAGAAAGTTGGATATTGTGCCAAGGAGTAATCCGATTCGTGGAAGATATAGATTAGATTTTCGTGAGATCAGGCAGAAAGAATTTAAAGAGATAATAAAGAAAATATTGTATAGCCACTGCCAGACAAAAGCAATGGGTAGTATAAAAGGTGAATTGCGTGGATTCCGTCGGTTTGCTAGTTTCATGTATGATCGATTCCCAGAAGTAAAGCACTTTACAGAAATTAGCAGGGATATGATAGAAGATTATCTGGTTTATATAAAAACGGATACTGGTCTTACATCAGTCAGTTACACGACAGAGCTGTCGGTTTTGGATAATCTGTTGGATGAAATAGGGCGTGAACTGGAAATAGGAAATATATGCAACCTTTTTCTGTCCAGTGATTGCAGAGCATATGACAACGCTTTACCAGAAGCGTATTCAGATGCAGAAATCAGAAGATTTAATTGTGCATTAACAAAATTAAAGCCCCAGTTAGGCAGATGTTTAATAATACATCAGATGCTCGGTACAAGAATAGAGGATACGTTGACTTTGCGAAGGGATTGCTTATCTGAGAAATCTGGACATTATTTTATAACTATTATCCAGCAGAAAACAAGGAAATATAAAAGACCAGTTAGCAATCAGCTGGCAGAATTGATTAGAAAAGCAATAGAAGTTTCAGAAAAGGAGCATCCAGATTCAGAATATATTTTTCTGCAAGATAATGGAAAATTGTATACAGATTCAATGCTGAAATATCATGTAAATATCATGATTTATGAAAATGATATCAGGGATGATAATGGAAATTATTTTGAGTTTCGTACACATCGTTTTAGACATACTTTTGGAGTAAAACTTACAGAAATGAAATTAGATGATGATAGCATTGCAAGGCTGTTGGGGCATAAGGATACACGAACCATACCACATTATCGGCGGTTAAGAAACGAAGCATTAGCGGAGGATACAAAGGCTGTACGAGATGAAATGAATGAATTATTAGCACAATACAGGAGGGAAAAGGAAAATGCAGAAACACGATAAAATGGTAGCACTGGCAAAAGAAAAAAGTGCGGAAATGACGGAAACAGCAATAACAGCTATTGAAACAATGTATAGAAAAAATATAAAAATTTCAGTTGCTGAACTTACAAAACTAACAGGACTTTCCAGAGGTTTTTTCTATAATAATCCGAATGTGAAACAGGTCATGATGGAATTGAAGGAAAAACAACAGGGAATGATATTGCGAAATCCTAAAAGTGATGCTATTGCAAAAGCACAGGAAGCACGGATTAAGAGTTTAGAACAGAAATTATCCGATAGTGTTCCGAAAAACGAATATGAAAGTCTTCAGAAAAAATATGAAGAATTACAGGTGAAATATAGTCAAATGAAAAAGGGAACACTGTTGAAGATGTACGACCAATTATAGGAAGAAAAGGAGAATATTTTATGCAGAACGAAATTTATGATGAGAAAAATGGACTTACTTATATGTTATGTGGTGATTATTATTTGCCAAAATTGGCACTTACAGATATCGAACCAACTTATGGGAAATATGGGATGCTTCGTAAAAGCTATTTACAGGAACACAGAAAGGCAAAATATCAAATATTGTTGTTACAAGGAAAACTTGTCGAGCATTTGAATCAGATTGATGCAGAAGCAAGGGATAGGGAAGAACAATTAGTAAAACAGATGATGGAGAAACAAGGAATTACAGAGAAATTAAAAAGGCAGGACAACATGGAATGGACAAGGAGGATGAATGCCATTTGTCATGATGCAGAAGAGATGATTTTGACGGAAATGATATATACAAAAGGATAATGAACTGCATTGGATAGCAAGAATTTTGCAGCCCGGATAGCAAAAAAGTGGAAGTCCGGATAGCAAAAAAAAGGAAGTCCGGATGGCAAGATTCTTGCTGTCCGGAAAGACAAAAAAGTGAGGGATTAAAAATGTTGGTTAAGTACATAATAAAAGTGTTTTTATATTTAATTCTTGCAGTTGATTATTCCGGGCGATTAGCCCATGCGCTGAAGCGCGTTCAGCGCACGGGTATCGCCGTTTAGCAAAGGCTGGTCG